>JAHAIU010000229.1 GCA_018372555.1 Clostridium sp. | reverse complement strand
TTTTTTTATATATATTACTTAATCCTTTAAATCCAAGCATAAGTGCTCCAATTAGAAGAAATACATATCCAATTGGAATTAAGAAGAAAAATGGTTCAACAAGGAATCCATCAGAAGTTATAGTTGATCCCATGATACTTGATCCTATAAAACAAGAAGCTCCTAAAACAAATGGTAAAATGTAAATTGATTTTTTCATATAATTACTTCCTTTCAATTTTATGAATTAATAATATCACAGCATATTAGTAAAATCAATATCAATTTATTGTTTTGCAATAAAATAATATTGATAAAAATAAAAATGGATATTTGATATAATGGGGCTTTGGGTTAAAAAAGAGTATTTTAGTAAAACTGCTTGCTACAGCATGTAATTCTACTATAATAGGGATTATAATAAATAGAAAATAGATATTTAGAGTTAATAATGAAAGGATACTAAATGAAGAACTTTGAGAAAATAGTAAAAGATACGAGAATAATAGATATTTATAATAAAATATCTGAATTTGAAGATTTAGATAAAGGATGTGCACATCATAATTTAGAGCATGTTAAAAATGTTGCTAATTTAGTTGAAGTTTTACTGAGAAAGCTAAATTATGATGAAAGTTTTATAGAAGAGGCTAAGATAGCAGCTATACTACATGATACTGGGGCAATGGAAGGAAAGAAGAATCATGCATTAAGAAGTTATGATTTTGCAAAGACTTATTTTGAAGAAAATAATATTGAATTAAAAAATAAAAATTTAGTTTTGGAAGCAATAAAGATTCATAGTGATGGATTCAATAGTAATAACATTATTGCATTAACATTAATTATAAGTGATAAGTTGGATATAAAATATACTAGAGTTGCTAAAGCTGGATATGATTTTAGGGGGATGAAGGAGTTACTTCATATTAAAGATATTTTAGTTGATATAAATAATAGTAATATAGAAATTAAGTTTATTTGTGATGAAGAAATAAATAAGAAAGAGCTAGAAGAGTTTTATTTTATAACAAAGGTTTTTAAGTCAATACATACATTTTCAAGTAAAATGAAGTTAAATCCTAAAGTGTTTTTTAATAATGAGGAATGGAAGATGTTTAGTAATATAATAGAGGATGAAATTTAGATAAAGAAAGAATAAAAGAAATATTATAAAGAATATGTACTATGTTAATTTATGGTATAATATTGAAAAAGAGGGGGCTTAGAGATGATGAACTTAACTAAACCATCTCATCTTAAAAGAGGAGATAAAATAGCTACAGTAAGCTTATCTTGGGGTGGAGCTGGAGATAAGGAAATCTTATAGAGATATTATCAAGGTAAGAAGAGGCTTGAAGAAGAATTTGGACTTGAAGTTATTGAAATGGAGAACACATTAAAGGGAAGTGAGTTTTTATATAATTATCCTGAAAAAAGAGCTGAGGACTTTATGAATGCTTTTAAAGATAAGTCCATTAAAGGGAGTTTTTATGTATAAGTGGATATGAAAGTATGAGAATGCTACCTTTTATAGATTTTGATGTTAAAGGTTAAAGGATTTACCAATATTGTATAATATGAATTTTGGTCATACAGCTCCAATGATTACAATACCATACGGTGCTTTAGCTGAAATAGATTGTGATAATAATACCTTTGCTATATTAGAATCGGGTGTTATGTAAAAGGGATATTTTTATTAGTTCATAAATTAGTTTTAATACATAAAACATTATTTATTATGTATTTTGAGAGGTAAATATGATTTTATTAGAAAAAAAGAAAATAAATCAAAATTCTATAGAAGAGTTAGATGTTTATAATAGTAAAGAAAATGATCCTAAGTCTTCAGTAATAGAAAGTAGTGACTATGATTTTGCAATTTCTAGATATAAAGAAGATGATTTTAGGTATGAATTTGTAAAGAAGTATATTGAATATATTAAGGGGAAATGTGGTGTAAATATTTTTAATTGCAAATTTGAAAGACCAGATAGTGATAGTAAGTTCATAAATTTTTATATTTATTTATGGCAGGCTGACCCAGATATTCATTATAGAATAGAGGATGAAAAAAATAAGTATATAGAAAGCTTCTATGAAATTCTAAAGAGTACAAAGTTACTTGGAATTACAGAAACAACAGAAATGCAATTTTTAGTTAAAGATATACTAAAAACAATGATTTCTCATAGCAGTAATAAGGTATGGCATAATATTCATAAAATTATAAGATCTGTTTTTTCAGAAGTGGTGGCTGTTAGTTATTGGAACACTTTTTATGTATTTATAAATGATGATGATTTTGAAAAGACAGTTTTAGATAAAGATTATCTTAATGAAATAAGAAAGTATTGTTATAAAGCTACTAAGGAATATGATGTTGATAATGTCTTAGACTATAGTAATTTTCATATTAAAATAGATAATTATAAGAATTATAAAGAAATAGGTGGACAGAATTACTTTAATAGTGATTATATTTTTAATTGTATAACTTTATAAATTAACTTTAAAAATACTTAAGATGAAAGCACAATGTTATTTTGATGTGCTTTCTTTTTTATTATATAAAGCTAGATTAACACTGATATTTCAAGCAATTTTAAAGGAGTGATATGAGATTTTAATTATAAGTTAAAGCTAAAGTTAATAATAGAAGGTGTATTGATAATGGAGAATATTATAATTGGAAATTTTGTATTAAAAATAATGATTATAGTGAGTTCACTATTTCAGTAACAAATGTAAATAAATCAGCTATTAATTGTTATAAAAAGTTTGGATTTAAAGAGTATAAACGAGAAAAAGTAAAATATGCAAAAATGAGAGGATATTCTGAATTCATATTTATGAAGTAACATAAATAATATTATCTTCGAAAAAGATATTAATAGTAGAGATTATGAGAAATACAAAAAAATCTACAATTACTGAAATTTATTAATTGCTAAAATATATTATGCATTTAAATTGATAATTTTTCTATTAAGTTATAGAATGTATGTTTTGAAATAGAGAGGTAGTTATATACTTATTTTAAAAATTAATAATTAGATATTTAATATATATAATAATGTATTTAAATTTCAATAAGCGTTTCTAGTTTATAGAAAAAAATGAATTTAGTACAAACTAATTAAATAATGATGTATAATAATTTCTAGAATAGTTTTGTTGGAAGGTGATTAATATGAGTAAAATTATAGATGCAAGAGGGAAAAATTGTCCTATGCCTGTTATTATGGCGAAGAAAGAAATTGATGGAGGAGTAAAATTCTTTACAGTTCAAGTTGATAATAAAATAGCAGTTGAAAATCTAAGTAAATTAGCTAGTAGTCAAGGATTTGAAGTTAAAGTAGCTGAAGTTAATGGTAATTTTGATGTTAGGTTTTCAAATGGATGTGAAGAGTGTGAAGAAATATTAGCTAAGGTTGAAAATAGAAAGCCCCTTGGTGATTGGAGTATATTTGTAAATAAAAGCACAATTGGTGTTGGAAATGAGGAATTAGGACAAACTCTAATAAAGATGTTCTTATATACAATTTCAGAATCAGAGGATTATCCAAAATCAATTTTATTTATGAACGATGGAGTAAAGGTTCCTACACTTAATGAACAAGCTGCTGAACACTTAAAAGAGTTAGAAAGCCATGGAGTAGATTTACTTGTTTGTGGAGCATGTCTTAATTTCTATGGATTAGAAGATAAGCTTTCAGTAGGAAGAGTAAGCAATATGTATGAAATAGTTGAAGAAATGAAGGTAGTTTCTAAAGTTATAACAATCTAATTTTATGAAACATACGAAAGGTCATTCTAGAAAATTAGAATGGCTTTACTTTTTAAGTTTAATTTCTTATTAGGGAGTTCATTACATTAATTCTTGATAAGCGAAGACACAAACTTCAAATTCACAGTAATTAATAAGAGTTGATTACATTATTAATACCTGATAAGAAATGAGATTATATTAAAATAAATTTATTATTTAAAGTAGGTTAGTAAAATTGGAGGGGTATTTATGAGTATAGACTGTATATCTAAAGTCAAAATTAAAAATGGAGAAGAACTAATCTTACGTAAGCCATTAATTGAGGATTCAAAGATGATTATTGAATATCTTAATATCATTGGTGGAGAAAGTGACAATTTATTATTTGGAGCTGGAGAAGTTACATTTTCAGTTGAAGAAGAAATTTCATTTATTGAAAGTATAAATAAAGATAAAAATTCACTTATGATAATTGGATTAATTAATAATGAAATAGTAAGTGTAGCACAAATAAGTAGTCCAAGTAGAAAGAGAATTGCTCATAATAGTGAGATTGCTATATCAGTAAAGAAAAAGTATTGGAATGTTGGAGTTGGAAGTGCTGTTATGGGACAACTAATTAAATTTGCTAAGGATAGTGGAGTTACTAAAAATATTATTCTTGGTGTTAATGCTACTAATGAAAAAGCAATTAAATTATATGAGAAATTTGGGTTTAAAAAGGCAGGTATTCATAAAAATTACTTTAATATTAATGGAAAGTACTATGATGAAATTATAATGGATTTATATATTTAAGTTTTAGATGGAAATGTAAAGTCAAAGATAAATATAATATGCTTCATAAGACAAATGACTACAAAAAGAAGCTTAAAGAATGTTCTAAATCAAAAAGTTTCATCTATTTCTGATTAGAATCTTTCAAGGCAGTATTTATTAATGGAATATATCGCTTTGGAA
>JAHAIU010000228.1 GCA_018372555.1 Clostridium sp. | reverse complement strand
TATTGCCTTTAGGAAGCAATAATGGAAATCATAAAGGAGATAATATTTTTGATAGTTTTATAGAAAGTGTATCTAGTAATGTAGGGATGGTTATTGTTACTGGTGCAGGAAATCAAGGGACTCAAGATGGACATGTATCAGGAAGGATTAAGAATAAGGAGAGCATAGAGGTTGTTGAAATAATAATTGATGAAAAACAGAAATTTATGCTTTTAGAGTTATGGGTTGATTTACCTAGTATTTTAGAAATAAATTTAGTATCGCCTTCTGGGGAAGAAACAGGATTTGTACCAGCAGAACCAAATATAATTAATGTTAACAAATTTATATTTGAAAAAACTAAAACAGAAATAATATATTTTTTGCCAGAGGAATATACAGGAGAAGAAATGATATAAGTATATTTTGATGATTTAGCACCTGGAATATGGCAATTGAAACTTAGAATAATTCATGGAGAATTGGCAGTGTTTAATGCATGGCTTTTACAAAAAGGTATAGCATTTCCAGGAACTAGGTTTTCACCAAGTGATCACTATGGAACTATAACTATTCCAGGTGATTCAGATTTTGTTGTTACAGTAGCTGCATATAATCAAAATAACAATAATTTATTAGCTTATTCAGGAGTATCTTTTAGATCTGAGTATACAGAAAAAATAGATTTTACTGCTGGTGGTGTTAATACAATGACTGTAGGGCTAAATAATTCAATGCAAGTAATAAATGGAACAAGTTTAGCAGCAGCAATTGGTGCAGGAGCCTGTGTTTTGCTTTTTCAATGGGGAATAGTACAAAAAAACTATCCATATATGTATTCTCAAAGTATAAAAACCTTTTTAAGAAGAGGAGTAATTAAAAGGCAAAAAGAAAATTATCCTAATCCAGAATGGGGATATGGAATAATTAATTTTTATAAAATTTTTGAGAGTATGTTATGAAAACTAAAAGAAAAGACTAAGCAAATCATATAAATTATATGTGGTCTAGGGTTAAGTTATTAGTTGAGTAATTAAAAAATATAGTTAGGTAAGTCAGTAAGTAGCATTAGTTATAATGTTATATACTGACTTTTTATTACTAAAAGGTAGAACGAATATAAATAATAAACAAAGAGTTTTAAAAGGTTTCATGGAAATTATACATGGAGCTTTTTTATTAAAATAAGTCGTATTTAAGGTGCTATATTTAAGGATAAATTAATTAATGATTGAATATTTGAGAATAATTAGAGAGTTATGATAATATATAGTAAGGGAAAATATAGACTATAAGATAAAAGAGATATGGAGGAGAAAGTAATTATGATAAAATTTATAGCATCAGATATGGATGGAACATTACTAAATAGTGACCACGACATAGATAAAGAAACAGTTGAAGCAATCAAAAGAGCTGAAGAAGCAGGAATGACTTTTGCTATTTCTACAGGTAGAGAATACGAAAGTGTAAAGGGGCTTTTAGAAAAACATAATTTAAAAGTAGAATGTATTCTTTCAAATGGAGCAGAATACAGAGATGAAGATGGAAATATCTTAGAAGTTATTAATATTAAAGAAGATAGTGCTAAAAAAATAATAGAGCAATTAGATAAGCATCACCTTTCAGCTAGAATCTTTACTGATAAGGGGATATTTACAACTTCTACAGAAGAAGAAGCTTTAAAAGAAATTATATTTAGAACTATGACCTTTAATCCAGGGATATCAGAAGATGAAGCAAGGGAAGTTGCAGAAAATTTAGGGTTTTTCACTTGTCTTCAATATATAGATGATATAGATGAATTTTTTAAAGGTGGAGTAGAGGTAAGAAAATTCGTTGCCTTCCATAATGATATTGAACTTATAGATAAAATGAAAAAGGTATTAAGTGAGATAGATGGATTAGCTATTTCCTCTTCCTTTAGAGATAATATTGAAATTACAGATATTAATGCTCAAAAAGGAATTATTTTAGAAAGAATAACATCTAAAAAAGGTATTGCTAATAATGAAGTTATGATTCTTGGAGATAGCTTTAATGACTACTCTATGTTTGAAATTTTTGAAGAGAGTGTAGCTATGAAAAATGCAATTGATGAAGTTAAGGCTATTGCAAAATATATAACTGCAAGTAACAATGACTTAGGTGTAGCAAAGGCTATTAATTATGCTGTTGATAATAAATTAGATGTTATATTAAAATCTGATAAGAATAATTAATTAATAAATCTATTAAGTGGTGTAAAGCAAGTAGTGATTACATCACTTTAGTTACTTTAAAATGATTTAAATAAATTATAAAGTGTAATTAGGATATCTTAAGAAGAGCTTATTACAATTAATTTGTAGGAGGTTATCATGGGAAAGTTTGCAGAATTTTTTGATTCAATTGATAAGTTATTTAACGAAGAAAAGGAACAAAAATTAAAAGCAAAGTTAGCTAAGAAGATAAAAGATACAATTTTTACTGATGATATATTAGAAAAATTAAATGAACATGATTTTACTGGATTAGCAGATGAAGAAGAAGAGGTAGTTATGTTATTTTCATCTATCTTTCCAGTAGTAGTGGAAGATAAAGATATAGTTTTTAGATTATATAAACATAAAATAGAAGTTGATTTTTCTTCTGAAATGAAAGATAGATATATTTATATATTGACTGATGGAAGATATACTTCAGGCATGTTTAGATGCTTAAATATCAGTGATGAAGAGTATGTTACAGGAGTGAAAATTATAATAGATGCTATTCCTAAATTAAAGAAATCTTTATTACAGACATTATCAAACTATGATAAAATAGTAAGTTCTAATAGTAAATCAGAATATAAGGAAAAGATAGAAGTATCAGAAAAAAATTATATTGAATTAATAAAATATATAGAGAAAAATAACAAGTAAAAATTAATTTATAATATTTTATGCAGAAATAGTTGAAGAAATAGATGGAGGATAAACCCTAGTTTATATGAAGAAAGTAGAATCAGTTATATTTGACATGGATGGAGTGCTTTTTGATACTGAAAGCATATACTTGAAGGTTTGGAAAAATGTGTTTAGAAAATATGGTTATAAAATGACTAAGGATATATATAGTCAAGTTATTGCCACTGGAAGAGAAAATGTGAAAAAAGTATTTCTAAGAGAGTTTGGAGCAGAACTTCCAATTGAGAAAATGTATAGAGAAAAAGATATTGCCTTGAAAGAGGAAATAGAAAAGCAGGTATATATTAAAGAGGGAGCTGTTGAAATTTTAACTTACTTAAAAAATAAGAATTATAAAGTTGCCTTAGCTACATCTTCAGATAGAGAACGAATGAATAAACAATTAGAAAAAGCAAGTATAAGAGAATATTTTGATGAGATAGTTTGCAGGGATGAAGTAGAAAATACAAAGCCTAACCCTGAAATATATTTAAAAGTTGCTGACAAGCTTAATGTAAAGCCTAAAAACTGCTTAGTTATTGAAGATTCCTTAGCTGGTGTAAAGGCAGCATACAAGGCAAATATGAAAGTTTTACATGTAGAAGACTTAAAGAAAGCAGATAATGAAATAAAAAAATACTGCTATAAGAGTTTTAACAATTTATTAGAAATAAAAGAAGAAATATTCCAATAAAAGAGTAGATGTATCAATATAAACAAACTATATTTTAATATAAAGAAGTGCTGCAATAGATTAATTTTTCATTGGGCGACAGCTCCAGCACTTTTTTATAAAAATTATGTTAAAAGAAAAAACTAATATTTACAATTTATAATCAAAAGAACTATGGATACCTTATGTAACAGGAAGTGATAGTCATTTGCCAATACAATTAGGTTCAGTTAGTACAGGATTTGGCAAGGATAATTTAAATATTAAGGATCTAAAATATGAAATTAAATCAAAAAATATGATGTGGAAATATCTAATTCATTAAAGCTAAAGGTTTTTGTAGCTAAAAAGCTAAAGAAAGTATTAAAAAGTATTTAAAAACATAAAAATAATAAGACATTTGTAGAATAATGAGTGTTTTTAATGGTAATTACTAGTATAATTATTTAAGAGAATGAATATAGTAGTAGAGGTGGATTATGACTGAAAAAGAGAAAATGCTATCAGGAAATTTATATATGGCTAATGATCAAGAACTTAAAGCTGATGTAAAGAAATCTAGAATGTTAACTAGATTATTTAATAACACTACAGAAGAGCAAAAAGAGTATAGGGCAGAACTATTAAAAGAGTTATTTAAAAAAACAGGGGATAATATTTATATTGAACCTTCTTTTAAATGTGATTATGGATGCAATATTTCCGTAGGAAATAATTTTTATGCTAATTTTGATTGTATAATTTTAGATGTTTGTAATGTAGATATAGGAGAAAATGTGTTTTTTGCTCCTAGAGTTTGTATTTATACTGCAGGTCATCCTATAGATGCAGAAGTTAGAAATACAGGCTTAGAATTTGGAAAGCCTGTTAAAATTGGAAATGATGTATGGGTTGGCGGAAATACAGTAATAAACCCAGGTGTTAATATAGGGAGTAACGTAGTTATAGGATCAGGTTCAGTGGTAACAAAGGATATACCTGATAATGTAATAGCTGTAGGAAATCCTTGTAGAGTTTTAAGAGAAATTACAGAAGAAGATAAGATATATTGGGAAAAGAAAAAAGAAGAATATTATAGTGAATTTTAAAGTTCTGTTATAATAAAAAAATCGCCAAGGCGAATATGAAGCTGTCGATTTTTTTAG
>JAHAIU010000227.1 GCA_018372555.1 Clostridium sp. | reverse complement strand
TTTAGCTTATTTTACTCTATTTTTCTAGCTGGAAACTGTATTTCTGTAAGCCAATCATCTGCAAAATCTTTACTTCAAATCCTATTATATATGATTCCTGTTATTTCTAAAATACTTCAGATAAATTCTTTATACTATAAAAATATATACTTTCTATTTCTCCCCATATTCTTTACTATAATTAACCTGTACCTTTATATTAGGATGCATATTACAAAATTGACTAATTACATAATAACAGCTTGAACACGGTTCCCATTTACTATATAAAATAAGATCTCCTTCATCTTTCAAAACTTTTTCTTCTATTTGTTTATGAATTTCTTCAAATATCTTTTTCTCACTATCATTAACTCTATTGTATCCTATCCCTACTTTGCCTAACTTATTAATTTTAATACTCTTAAATGTCGTCTTTTCTGGAAGTGGTGATACACAATAATTTTCTATATTATTACTTCCACTTATTGCTTTAAACTTCTTATTATCAAATATTGATACTGCTATATTTATAGAATCTTGTAATGCATTGCTTTGATTTATTTTAAATGTTCCTTCTTCATTTTCAGAAACTTTCATATATTTACTTAAATTCTTTATTAAACGCTTCATTCTTGGTATATTATTAGTTAAATATTCATGATACTCTACAGAACCCTTCTTATATTGTATATATTTACAATCAAATTTTTCTGGTATTTCAATAGATATCGATTTTACTTTTGTTTTTTTATTATATTTTTCAATCAATCCTTCTTTTTTATAAAGAAAGATCTTTTTTAGTAATTCAATATCCTTTCCATAAATGTAGTCCTTATCTATTTCTTTTTCTAAATTCTCTATTATTTTTTTCTGATTTTTATAAATATTTATAGATATATGTTTCTTTACTTCTTCAATATCCTTTAATATATCTTCAACATTATCTTGTATGCTTGTCTCTCTTTCATATTCAATTCTATCTATATTTAATCTCTTAATATTGCTTAGTATTCTACAGAATTTTTTATGCTCATTATCAAATAATAAAATCTTTTCTATATAATCAATAAGGTTCTCTATATTATTTACTTTATAACTAACTTCATTATCTTTAATTGAAGAATATAACCTTTCAGCTACAGTATTATTTAGTTTAAAAATTCTTTTAAACTCTACCTTGAAGTCTTCTTCAATAAGATAATTTATTATGTACCCCTCACGTAGCAAAGCATCCTTAAATTCATCTAAATTACTGATTTTTATTCTATCTCTTTTTTTTATTTTTAATGTACCACCTATTTGTGTCATATTTACCTCTTTTTAATACATCTCTTAAAAATCAATACAATGAAACTTCTAATTCCTCCTCTAATTTTGAAATAGCTTTACTTAAAGCTGGTTAAGTTACAGATAATATATTAGAAGCTTTTGTAAAATTTTTAGTATCAGCTTATGATAATGATGATTTATCATTAATTTCATTAGGTTTTCTTTAGAAAAAGTTATTTTATATTGTACCTCTTTAGGTTTATGTACCATATAGCTTGGTTGAACTTTCACTAAAGGTGAGTTTTCAAAAGCTATTAACCTAAAATAAAATAAAATCTTACCTATAGTCTCTCTTCTTGGTTATTAGGGTTGTAAAAAATCTGTTCTAATTGGTTAATTTTTGTTTTAAAAATCATTCTTCGAAATTTCTCTAGGCCACGAAAGTAAATTTTTTCTTGATATTTTTAACTGCTTTTCTTTTGGAAAATATACATCACAGAAATAATTATGGTAGTTAGCTATCCATACATACTTGTCCCATACCCTTGTATTTTCCTTATTTATAACTAACATCTCTTCCACTTTAACTTTATGTCTAAAAAGTAAATCAATTTGTACTTTTTCAAACTCATATTCATTATTACATTTTGTATAATATTTAAATATAGTATTTAAATAGTTTAAAAACCACTGACCGTCATTATCAATAAGTATTTTCTTATGTTGTGGGGCAATATCATAATTATTTATATACTTTTGTAATCTACTTACTGTCTTATTATCTAATACAATTCTTGGATAGCAAGCTAAATTACTCTCAGTATCATGAGCATCCAAAAGAGCTGGTCCAAAAACAATATCTTCATTTATATAAAATTCCCCTACACTTACTCCTCCCCTAACAAAAAGTCCCTCTAAGGCTAGGTTAAATTGATATTCTGATACATTATCTAATATTTCGTTTAATTCTTCTTCACCATCATCTTTTATAGGGTATCCAACAATCATATTATCAGTATAAATCTTTATCTTCCCTTGACTATATTTATTTGGTATAATACATTGCTTATTTTTATTTATAAGATAACTAATCTCATTAAGTAGTTTGTTGCCATATCCTTCCTTACAAGAGTCTACTATCATTTGTGAAAATCCTAATATATCTATAGTACATACCATAGAATTAATAAGTTTCGGATTATCCTGATCATATTTTTGCATCTTCTTTCAACACATCCTTACTTAAATCACTTCTATCTTAACTATTTTAACATTTTATATAGGATTTTGTGAATATACTGATCTAATGAAAGTTTTAATATTGATCTTTTCCCAACATGTAAAGCAGTATGTGTTAAGCCATCTGGAAAACTATTGGAAGCATATAAAATTAGAAATCATAAAATTCCTAGAGATAGTAGATTTGTGTACTTTGGTGTAAATACTAGATTATTTAACATTTAAGGCTATAGTGCCAAAATTGTAGACACCTTTGGAATATATGCTATAGGGTTACCATTTTGATTTTATGATGGTGAACTTTTCTTCTGTAATTCCATAATAGTTGAAGATAATGTAGACGGAACACTTCATAGTGCATATATATAAGGATAGTTAATAAAGTAAAAAAAATCTCATTTTTATCAATGTTGGATTCTAAACTGTAACTTCAAAAATTTCTTCACTTTAAGATATCTTACTATAATTTTTCTACTACTGATTATAACTTAATCCTTATTCAATACTATAATTACTAGATTTATATCACTTAAATTTGTATAAATAAAAGGCTGTATATTGCACTCCCACAATATACAGCCTTTTATTTATATTACCACTTACCGTTAGCAATGTGTCCAGCTAATTCAGCTTTACATCTTTGTTTGATAACCCAAGCTTCGTTCTTTGCCTTTTCAAATCCATTTACACATTTAGGATCTAAGTTAATTTCAATACCTTCTTTTGCAAGCTTAGCAATCTTATCTGCTAATATAATCATTTCAGCATGAATGCTATTAGTTCTATCTGAAGCATAAATCTTTTCTGCATCTTCACTACTTAATTCAACAAATTTTTCTTTTCCTAAGTTACACTTAGGACAAACTTCTGGAGCTTCAACTCCTTCATGTACATATCCACATATTGTGCATTTAAATAATTTTTTCATAATTAATCTCTCCTACATCTTATATATTTAAATTTCTTTTAAGTTTCTTTGTTATGTTTATATATTAACTTAAACAATATCTTTTGTCAAATAATAATTTTTATTATTTAATAATTACTTTCTAAATATTTTTTCTTTTAAAATTAAATAAAAGTTAGTTTTAAGCTATTTACTAATACCTCTCATCTTAACTCATTTATATTTATCTTCTATATTGATATTAAAAGAAAGGGTCGTAAAATCTCTACTTACCTTCTCTTAATTATAAAAAATATTATTCTATTAATAGTTAAAACTATATAGTTAAATTACTACTTATATAATTAATTTATATACTCTTATTTCTTATCTCTTCATTTATTTTATTAATAAAGCTATCTAAAGAAACATTTCCTTCATCACCATTTACTCTACTTCTTAAAGAAATGATTTTATCCTTTTCTTCCTTTTCACCTATAACGATTATATAAGGAACTCTTTCATTTCTAGCTTCCCTTATTTTATATCCTATTTTTTCACCTCTTAAATCCATTTCAACCCTTATTCCATTAGATAATAACCTATTCTTAACTTCATTTGAGTAGTCTATAAACTTATCAGAAATAGGTAATACTTTAACTTGTACTGGAGCAAGCCATGTTGGGAACTTCCCTGCAAAGTGTTCAATTAATATACCAATAAATCTTTCGATACTTCCAAAAATAACTCTATGAATAACTATTGGTCTATGCTTTTCTCCGTCACTGCCAATATAGTCTAATTCAAACCTTTGTGGTAATTGGAAATCCAATTGAATAGTTCCACACTGCCATGTTCTACCTAGACTATCTTCAAGGTGAAAATCTATCTTAGGCCCATAAAATGCTCCATCCCCTTCATTTATTTTATAAGGTAGGTTCATTTCATTTAGGGCATCTTTTAGAGATTCCTCTGCCATATTCCAATCTTCATCACTTCCCATTGAGTCTTCAGGTCTTGTAGATAATTCAACTCCATATTTAAATCCAAACTTTGAATATACTTCATCAATTAAAGATACAACACCTTTTATCTCTGATTTAATTTGTTCTGGTAACATAAATATATGAGCATCATCTTGAGTGAAGGCTCTTACCCTCATAAGACCATGTAAAGCCCCTGACAATTCATGTCTATGAACTCTTCCAAGCTCCCCAACTCTCATTGGAAAATCTCTATAAGAATGAGACTCAGATTTATATACAAGCATTCCTCCTGGACAATTCATTGGCTTTAATGCAAATTCTTCATCATCTATCATTGAAGTATACATATTTTCTTTATAATGATACCAATGACCTGAAGTTTCCCATAACTTTTTGTTTAACATTATAGGTGTTTCTACTTCAACATATCCAGC
>JAHAIU010000226.1 GCA_018372555.1 Clostridium sp. | reverse complement strand
AATTATTGCTGATTGCGTGGTGAGTCAAAATATAACGTAATTATAAACTCACTATATAGATACATTAAATAATGATATTTGCCTTTATATGCGCATTTTAATTCTAATGCGCATATCTAACAAAGTTAATTCTTAAATAGTTAGATATAAACTTAAGTCCAGAGAATAGTAGTGCTGAACCTAAACCAGTATAGAAAAATGCAATAAATGATTCAGGTGCTAAATTATTTACACGTACAATTATTCCAAATGACATCATAAATGCCATAATTGCAAAAGACTTTATATCAAAAAATTTCCAAAACCATTGTTTATCATTTCTGTATTCTGTAATTCTTTTAGTATGTTTTTCTACCATATTTCCAAAAATCTTATTCTTAAATAGTAAAAATATTGTTACTGATAAGGCAACAAGTATTATTGATACATTTTCTTTATATGCTTGATATCCAATATTCAGTACATTATATTCAGCGATGCTCCAAACAAGTCCAGCTAAAAATAATAATGAATTCTTTTTTATCATTTTAATCAACCTTCTTTTATATAAAATTTATTTCTCTTTTTTATAGTAAAACTTAGAAATAGTTTTATAGTTGTTTTTATGAACTATGTTCATTATAAAACTATTTATTTTATTTGTCAACGGATATACACATACTAAAGATGAAATAAATTCATTGACAATATTAATATTTAAAACTATAATGAACATTGTTCACAAAGACTTATAGGGGTAAACTTTTGTGAAATTATATTTTATATTTAGGAGGTATAATATGGATATTAAATTAATTATGGCTATTATAACAATAACACTAGCTCTTATTTTTTATACTATAGGGGTATTTTCAGAACGTAAGAGTGGTACATTAAAAAAGTTTCATGTAATAATTTTTTGGATTGGATTATTATTTGATACAACTGGAACTACAATAATGTCAATAATATCTAATGGGGGAAGCTTATTTAGTCTTCATGGAATTACAGGAGCATTAGCAATTATATTAATGTTATTCCATGCAGTATGGGCAACTATAGTATTTATTAGAAAAGATAAAGAGAAGCTAGAGAGCTTCCATAAATTTAGCATTGTAGTATGGTTAGTATGGCTAGTTCCATATATATTAGGAATGATAGTAGGAATGTCACAATAGTTTTAAAATGCGAATATAACTGCAAAGATAAATAGAATATGCTCCATAAGACAAATGACTGCAAAAAGAAGTTCTAGGCTCGTAAAAACTGCTAGACCAAGAGTTTTGGTAGAACTCGCATACGCTCAGACAAACCAACAACTCTAAGGCCTAGCAGCTTCTACTTCACCAAGAACTTCTAGATTTTCGCCATATGCTTATTTTACATATTATATTTATCATTGCTAGTAATTCGATAATTAAAATTAAGAAATGAAAAAATGAAGGAAGAGGTTTTGCTATGCAAAACCTCCTTTGTTTTAAAGATGACATTAAAAAAATCTTTACAGATTTTTATATGCATTCTTTCATTTTTTATTTTATTCATTCTTCCATTAATAAAATGCCTCATATCTTATGATAATTCTCTGATGTCTTCTTCAGTTAGTGTTTCTTTGTCCATAAGCTCCATAGCCATTTTATCTAATAAGTCTTTACTATCTTTTAAAGTATTTAATGTTTCTTCATAAAGGGAATTAACTAACTCCCTACATTCTTCAACTACAGGGTTTCCATAACTATTTGAAAGTTGTCCTAAACCTGATAGTTTTAATAGGCCAAGGGTATTTCCCATACCATATTCTGATATCATAGCCATTGCTATTTCTGTTGTTTGCTTTAAGTCACCTTCGGCTCCAGTTGAAATCTTATCTTTTCCGAAGATTAATTCCTCAGCAGCTCTTCCACCTAGCAATACCATAATTCTATTTTTAAGATAATCTAATCTTTGGTATGAACTATCTTTAGGTATAGTTAATGTATAGCCTCCAGCTCCTTTAGTAGTTGGAATAATTGTGATTTTTGAAACCTTATCTTCAGGTGTTTTAATTAATGAAATAACAGCATGTCCAGCTTCATGGTATGATGTTAATAGTCTATCCTCTTCTAAGTAATGACCTCTTTCTTTTTTTTCATATCCTGCAAGAACTATTGAAAAAGCTTTATCAATATGTTCTTGAATTAAATATGATGAATTTTCTTTAGCAGCTATAATAGCAGCTTCATTTATTAAGTTTTCAAGCTTGGCTCCTGAGAAATAAGCAGTTTTTTTAGCAACATCATTGATGTTTATATTGTTATGAGGCTTATTATTTAAATGTAAAGAAATTATTTTTTCTCTGGCACAAAGGTCAGGTAAAGATACCTCTATATGTCTATCGAATCTACCAGGTCTTAATAATGCTGGATCAAGAGTATCTAATCTATTAGTTGCAGCAATTACTACTATGCCTTCTTCTTCACCAAAGCCTGACATTTCAGTTAAAAGTGCATTTAAGGTTTGATCTCTTTCATCATTAGAAGTAGCAGCGCCAGAGCCACCTCTTTTCTTACCAATAGCATCTATTTCATCTATGAAAATAACAGCTTTTCCATGAGACTTTGCTTTTTTAAATAAGTTCCTTATCCTTGCAGCTCCAACCCCTACATACACTTGTACAAAATCTGATCCACTTAATGCATAAAAAGGTACTTTAGCTTCACCAGCAACAGCTTTTGCAAGAAGTGTTTTACCTGTACCTGGAGATCCATAAAGAATAACTCCCTTTGGCATCCTAGCACCGTACTCTTTATATTTTTCAGGTTTTTTTAGAAAATCTACTATATCCATAAGACTTTCTTTTGCTTCTTCATTACCTGCAACTGAATTAAAGTTTAATGCATTTTTATCTTCAGAAAAATCTTTAACATCTAAATTAGTAATTTTAGAAGTACCTAAGCTTTTTTTACTAAGTTGTATAAAAACAATAGAGATTATAGAAGATAATAGAATTAGTGAAATTATAGTTTTAGATGGACTAGCTATATTTTCATCTAAAACTTCTATATTATGTTTTAACAACTCCTCTTTTAAAGTAGGACTATTTGGATTAGTAGTTGAATACTTACTTCCGTCCTTTAAGAATATAGTCAAGCTATTATTATCAAATATTACCTTAGATACAGAATTATCAGTTATATCTTGCAGAAAGTATGAATATTGTTTATTGTAGTTAGCCTTTGAACCAAAACTTAAGTATCCTAAAGCTAATATTGAAATAATAGCAGTTATTATTGGAACAAAAATAATATTTTTCTTTAGTTTGTTCATTATTACCTCCTAAATAGAAGATGATTTATCATAAGTATTTTAACATTTTAAAATTTAAAGTCCATTTAACTTCATAGTATTTACCAATGTAAGTGTTGGTAGAGCTTACAATATTAAAAGATATCTTTCAATATTTATGCAAATAGAGTATACTTTAATTTAAATAGCTGACTACTTAGACCAATATATATGATTTCAATATAGATAATTTACTTAATAAGTATTTTTAATCTATAACTTTATAGGACTATAGATGTAGATTATTTATTGAAGCATATAGTTTATTAGTAATAATATAAGGAGATGTAATATAATTGTATAACTCAACTATACTATCATCTAAGGATATTACTGAAATAATTAATCTAAAGGGTAGAGAAAAAGGAATAGAGGTAACCCATATAGAAATTGATAATGGGATAATTTTTTCAGGTAGGCTATTTAGTAAAATAAATAGTAATTTTAGTGGATTTGTTTATATAAAAGAGGTTTATAATAACCAAATTATACTGGAGACGAAGAATTTAAATATATCTAAGTTAGGAAAGTTAAAGGGAGCTAGTGTAATTCTATTAAAATCTATTTTAAAATTTCTAGGAGAAGACTATATAAATATTAGTGGAAATAATATTATAATTAAATTAGATAAATATGATGGAGAAATAAAAGACGTATATATTAAGGACAAGCTTCTTTATATAATTGGTACAAATTTAGATATGTATTTAGATGCATAATTAACAAAATAAGGGAGGTAAATATGAATATTTCAAGCGTAAAGGTTTCTTTAACAGGAGAAGATTTGCTAAGCATTTTTAATGAATTTGTAAAGGTAGAAGGTCTTACTTTAACTAAGGTAGATGTAGATGAAGAAATAAAGTTTTATGGTAGCTTTAGTAAGGGAATAACTTTAGACTTTGTAGCAGGTATAAGGCTTGCAAGAATTGAAAATGGAATTATACATGGTGAAGTTTCATCATTTAAAATAGCTAAAATTAAAATATTCTCATTAATGAGAAAGGCTGCTTTAAAGTTTGCTTTAAAGGAATTATCTGATATGGGAATAGGCTATGATTCTGGGAAAGTAGTTATTAATTTAAAAGTTTTATTAAAAGATGTTCCATATGTAGATTTAAATATTTCAGATATATACACTAGACAAGAGCTTTTAAATATAGAAGTATCAGATATTAATATCTCCCTTTTAGGTACTTTAATAAAAGAGCAGCCTGTAGAGGAAACTGAAGAGGAAGAAGAGACAGAAGAGGATTTTTCTGATATTGAAAAAGTAAGAGACTATTATAGTGTAGGAAGAGATTATTTAGAAGAAAAATTACCACAGAAAGTAAAAACTTTTAGTGATTATGTATTTATAATTCCAGATATGGCAGCCCTTTTATTTAGATTATTAAAAGATAAAAGAGTTCCTATGAAGACTAAGATAATTATTTCTGCAGCAATTGCATATATAGGATTCCCAACGGATATAATACCAGATAACATTCCCTTCATTGGGAA
>JAHAIU010000004.1 GCA_018372555.1 Clostridium sp. | reverse complement strand
ATACAGAGTTCAAGAAGGAGACGTAATATTCGTTGAAAAACTTAACGCTGAAGTTGACTCAACAGTTGAATTAACAGAAGTATTAGCAGTTTCAAATGGCGATGCTTTAAAAGTTGGTACACCAGTTGTAGAAGGTGCTAAGGTTGTAGCTAAGGTTTTATCTCAAGGTAAAGCTAAGAAGATCACAGTTTTCAAGTATAAGCCAAAGAAGGACTACAGAAAGAAGACTGGTCACAGACAACCATACACTAAGTTAGTAATCGAAAAAATCGAAGCTTAATTATTATGATTGAGATTAAGATTTTTAAAAAAGAGAATTTAAGACTTGGTTTTAAGATAGAAGGTCATGCTTTATCTAAGGCTGAATTAGAGAAAAGTGGAGATGCTTATGATTTGATTTGCAATTCCGTTTCTGTATTATCTCAAGGTACTTTAATAGGTATTGAAGAGGTATTGAAGCTTAAGGTTAAGTATAAGATAAATGATGGTTTCTTACATATCAATTTATCAAATCTTAAAGATCAAGATTTAGAGAAATGTCAGGTATTACTATTAACTTTTGAAAAAAGTATAGAAAGCTTGATGCAATCTCTAAAGCTAAGTTTTGGAAGTAAAACAGATAGTGAATATATAAGATTATTAGAAGAGGAGGTGCAATAGTATGATGATAATGAACCTTCAATTATTTGCTCACAAAAAAGGAGCAGGTAGCACAAAGAACGGTAGAGATTCTGAATCTAAAAGATTAGGAGTTAAAGCTGCTGACGGGGAGTTCGTTTTAGCTGGTAACATTTTAGTTAGACAAAGAGGAACTAAGATTCATCCTGGAACTAATGTTGGAAAGGGTGGAGATGACACTCTTTTTGCTAAGGAAGACGGAGTTGTTAGATTTGAAAGAATGGGTAGAGATAAGAAAAAAGTTAGCATTTACCCAGTAAATCTTGAAGAAATAGCAGAATAATAGTATTTTCATAAAGCACCCTAGTTTAGGGTGCTTTATTTTATGAAAATAATATTTATGTTTAATATGTAAATGGGCAATTGACAATGCATAACCCTTGCCCATTATACATTGTCAATTGCTCATTTAAAAATTAAAGACTATATGTTTTCAATTTAGATAATTTATTAAAGAAGGCTAGGGCACAATGGAAAATTAAGAATGAATAATGAAAAAATTAAAGAAAAAGCTCTAGAGGGAGTTTGGAAAAAATAATTTTAGAAATTCTGTAAAAATTATTTCAGAATTCTTCATTTTTAATTTGATTTGATAATGCCACAGTCTAATAATGTATATTATAATTGAAACATAGAATAGACTTAAGAGGGTTGAAATATAGAAAATAAGGTTAGAATAATTATGAAAGATAGGTGATTTTATGTTTATAGATAAGTCAAAAATATTTGTTAAATCTGGTGACGGTGGAAATGGATGTGTTTCCTTTAGAAGAGAAAAATATGTACCTCTAGGAGGACCAGATGGTGGAGATGGCGGAAAAGGTGGAAGTGTAATTTTTGAAGTAGATCCAGGTCTTACTACACTTTTAGACTTTAAATATAAAAAGAAATTTGTAGCTGAAGCTGGTGGAAAAGGTGAAGGCTCTAAGTGTTATGGTAAAGACGGAGATGATTTACATATTAAAGTTCCAATGGGAACTATAGTTAGAGATTTTGAAAGCAATAAGATTATTGCTGATCTTTCTCATAAAGATGATGTTTTCGTTATTGCAACTGGTGGAAAAGGTGGAAAAGGAAATTGTAAGTTCTGTACACCTACTAGGCAAGCACCTAACTTTGCAGAGCCTGGTATGCCAGGAGAAGAAAGATGGCTTACATTAGAGCTTAAGTTACTTGCAGACGTAGGTCTTGTAGGATTCCCTAATGTAGGAAAGTCAACTTTCTTATCTACAGTAACTGCAGCTAAGCCAAAGATTGCTAACTATCACTTTACAACTTTAAAGCCAAACTTAGGAGTTGTTAAAGCTGAAGGAATGAATGCCTTTGTTATGGCTGATATTCCAGGAATTATTGAAGGAGCAGCTGAAGGTGTTGGACTTGGATTAGAGTTCTTAAGACATATAGAAAGAACTAGATTATTAATACATGTTGTAGATATTTCAGGAATTGAAGGAAGAGATCCATTTGATGATTTCGTAAAGATAAATGAAGAACTTAAGAAATATTCAGTTAAGCTATGGGATAGACCACAAATAGTAGTGGCTAATAAGGCAGATATGCTTTATGATGAAGAAGTTTATGAAGATTTCAAGAAGAAAGTAAATGAATTAGGCTTTAACATGGTATATAAGATGTCAGCTGCAACAAAGCTTGGAGTAGAAGAAATTATTAAGGAAGCTGGTAGAATGCTTACTGAAATTCCAATTAAGGATTTAGAAATAAGCGATGAAGAAAGATTTATACCAGAAGAAAAGAGATTTACTTACGAAATCAATGTTGAGGACGGAGAAGATGATAATAAGGTTTATGTAATTGAAGGTTCTTTTGTTGATAGATTACTTAATGCTGTAAATATTCATGATGCTCATTCATTAAAATACTTCCATAAAGTTTTAAGAAACAAGGGTATATTTGATGAGCTTAGAGAAATGGGCATCGAAGATGGAGATGTAGTTAGACTTAATGATTTTGAATTTGAGTATATTTTATAATTTTTAGGAGGAAGTAACATGATAACAGGAAAACAAAGAGCTTATTTAAGAAGCCTTGCAAATAATATGGACCCAATATTTCAAATAGGTAAAAATGGTATAGAAGAAGAAGCTTTTTTAAAACAATTAGAAGAAGCATTAGAAGCTAGAGAATTAATTAAGGTTAAGGTTCTAGAAAATAGTGGATTAATGGCTAGAGAAGCTTCTAATTCTATCTGTGAAAAGATAGGTTGTGAAGGAATTCAAGCTATAGGAAGTAAAATAGTTTTATACAAGAAATCCTCAAAAAAGCCTAAGATAGAATTACCAAGGTAGATTAATATGAAGATTGGAATAATAGGAGGAACCTTTAATCCTATTCACTTAGCTCATCTATATATAGCTTATGAAGCTAAGTACCAATTAAATTTAGATAAGATAATATTTATACCAACAGGAAGCCCACCCCATAAGAAGGATATGGAGATATTAGAGGCTTCCTTAAGGTATAATATGGTATATGAAGCTATAAAAAATTATGAGGATTTTGAAATAAGTGATTATGAAATTGAAAAAAAAGGCTTAAGTTATACTTTTGAAACCTTAGAACATTTCAAGAACGATGATAATGAATTATATTTTATTACAGGAGCTGATTGTCTTATGGATATTGAAAAATGGAAATATCCTGAGAAAATATTTAAGCTTTGTAATTTTGTAGTTTTCAATAGAGCAGGTTACAGTAAGAAAAATTTAAGAATTCAAAAAGAGAAAATCCAGCAAAAGTTTAACACAAATATTACTTTTTTAGATATAATAGATTTAGAAATTTCCTCATCTATTATTAGAAATAGAATTAAAGAAGGCAAAAGAATTGACTTTTTTATGCCTAGGGAAGTTTTAGAGTATATTATTACAAATAATTTATATAATTATTGTAATAAGGTGATAAAAAATTAAAAAGTAATATTTAAGGAGAGAATTATGCTTAGTATTGAAGAAATGAAAATCTACCTTAAAGATAACTTAATTGAGAATAGGTATATCCATACTCTTGGTGTAGTAGATACAGCTATTAGACTTGCAAGAGCATATGGGGTAGATGAAAAAAAGGCAGAAATTGCTGCACTTTCTCATGATATAGCCAAAAATAGGACTATATATGAACTACAAGATATAATGAAGAAAAATAATATAAATTTAACTTATGATGAAGAAGCAAATCAAGAGTTATGGCACAGTATAGTATCGCCAATTGTAGCTAAAGAAGTATTTGGAATAGATGATGAAGAAATATTAAGTGCAATGAGATGGCATACAACAGGGAAAGAAAATATGAGTAAGCTAGATAAAGTAATTTATATAGCTGATATGATTGAACCAAACAGAAACTTTCCTGGGGTAGACTTACTAAGACGAGAGGCCTTTAAAGACTTAAATAATGGAGTTATTCAAGGCTTAACTCATACTATGAAGTACTTATTAAATAAAGGAATTCCTATTGATATAAATAGTATAAAAGCAAGAAATTACTTATTACTAAAGGAATAAAGTCAGAAAGGAATAAAATGATGGGTAGTAGTAGGGAAGTTAATGACAACAAGGGTAGAAGAAGACTTACTAGGGAAGAACAGATAAAAAGAAGAAGAGCAATAGAAGCTAGAAAAAAGAAAAGAAGAAGAAAAAGAATTGTGGTTTCAATTATTACAATCTTTATAGCTTTAATTTTTGGTGGATTATTTTATGCATATAGTTTTATATCTGGTCTTAAAACTAATAATTTAGGAACTGGAATACCACCAGCATCTAAAAATGATTCAATTAATGTATTGGTTTTAGGAATGGATATAGGAGATGTTGATATTCAAGGTAATAAGGGGATTAGAAGAAGCGATAGTATAATGGTTTTTAATTATAACCCTAATACTAAAAAAGCTCATATAGTATCTATACCTAGAGATACTTTAATTGAAGTAGATGCTTATTTAGATACTGGTGAATATAAAAAATATTGGAAGATAAATTCTGCCTATGTTTTAGGTGGTGAAGAAGAAGTTATAACACATGTTGAGTCGCTTTTAGATATTAATATAAATTATATAGTTGAAATTGACTATAATGCTTTTAGAAGTGTTGTTGATGCCATTGGTGGGGTAGAAATGACTATTGAGCAAGATATGTTTTATGATGATGATGCTCAAGATCTTCATATTAACTTTAAGGCTGGAGAAACAGTGCTTTTAGATGGTAAAAAAGCTGAGGAATTCTTCAGATGGAGACAGAATAATGATGGAACAGGATTAGCTAATGGAGATTTAGATAGAATTAAGAACCAACAATTATTTATAAGTAAATTATTAGAGAAGGTAATGAGTCCATCTATAGTATTTAAAGCTCCAAAGATATTAAATGCTATAAGTGAAAATGTTGAAACAAATATGCCAGCTAAAGAATTAGTTTCACTTGGAATGAAAATAATGAGACTAAAACCTAGTGATATAATAATGACAACTCTTCAAGGAGAACCTCAATATATATATGGAGAATCATTTATAGTTGCTGATAAAGAGTACAATACGGACTTAATAAATTCATTAAGTTCAGAGAATCCATCAAGTGCTAGTAATATAACTACTATAAAGAGGGAAGATCTTAAAGTTATAGTTTTAAATGGAACTAATATATCTGGATTAGCTTCAACTGCAAGAGATAAGCTAATAGCAAGAGGATATGAAAATGTTGAAGTTGGAAATGCTAATGAGGCTGTAAATAAGAGTGTTATTCAAACTAATAATAAAGACTTAAAGGATTTATTAAAGGCAGATATAGACATAGAAAAAGTTGAGAAGATAAGTAAATCTGAATATAAGGATTACGATATAGTAATACTATTAGGTGAAGATTACAATTTATTTAATTAAAGGTTAAGGTGAAATATTGAAGCTTAGTTAATTTTAATATATTAAGATTAATTAACTATATTTCACCTTTTCTAATAGAAGAATTATTTTATAGATATAATAATAAGGCTATATATGTAGATTATTTATTGAAACATTGATAATAGAAAAAGTATAAAAACAAAGTAATTTGGAACAAATTACGCTCGTAATTGTTAATTATTAATTGATAACTGTTAATTGAAAAAAGGTGGAGTACAGATGAGTCATATTAAAAAGGTAGTTCCAAAGGAATATGAAGGTAGAAAAATAAGAGAATATTTAAAAGAAGATCTTGGGTTATCGTCTAGATTAATAAGAAGTGCATCTATAGACAAAAGAATTTATGTTAATAATAAGGCAGTTAAAATGAATTACATATTAAAGGGAGAAGAAAATATTTTAATAGACTTAATGAAGGAAGAAAGTCAAAATATTGATCCTGAAAATATTCCTATAGATATAGTTTATGAAGATGAGGATATTATAGTTGTAAATAAAAGTCCTAATATGGTAGTTCATCCAACAAAGAGGCACCAAAGTGGAACTTTAGCTAATGCACTAATGTATTATTTTAAAGAAAGCAATCAAAAATGTATAGTAAGACTTGTAAGTAGATTAGATATGGATACTTCAGGACTTATAATAATAGGTAAAAATCAATATGCTCATATGGAGCTTTCTAAGGATATGAGTGAAAATAAAATTGAAAAAAGATATCTTGCAGTAGTTCATGGACATATGAAGGATACTGAAGGAACAATAGATTTACCTATATATAGACCAGAAGAAGAAGGTACTATTAGAAGGGTAATAGATGAAAGAGGGCAAAGAAGTATAACTCACTATAAGGTGGTTGAAAGATTTAAAGATTCTGATTTAGTGGAATGCTTACTAGAAACTGGTAGAACGCATCAAATAAGAGTTCACTTAAGTTCGCAAGGACATCCAATTTGGGGTGATACCTTATATGGCTTCGAGGAGGATTCAGAAATTATGAAAAGGCAAGCACTTCATGCATATGGTCTAGATTTTAAATCCCCTAGAACTAAGGAAGAATTAAGCTTAAGAGCTAATTTACCAAAAGACATAAGAGTTCTAATTGAAACAATCAGGATAGAATAATGAAGAAATGAAAAAATGAAATAATTAAGAAATGAATAATGGATAATTTAGAATTTAGAATTTAGTAATGAAAAGTTAAAAATGAGGAATTTAGGATAAAATTTTATAGAAGCTCTTGAAAAAATATATTTTTGGTAATTCCGGAGGAATTACTTCCTAAATTGTTAACTGTTAATTTTCAATTGTTAATTGAAAAAAAGGGTTGCTTTAGCAACCCTTTTTATTTATCTGCTGAATAGTTTGTCTTTTTTTCTTTTAATATTTTTTCTTCGTCTAGATATAATAAACATTCTAATAATTATGTATAGTATTACTACCCCTAATATAGCTAGCATAATATTCATAGGATTTTCAAGAAAGTCATGAAAACCATCTTTAATCTTATCTGCAGTACTATATTCTCTATCTACAGCACTTATTAAATCCATGCTTGAAACAGTTTCACCATTTACGTTAACCTTAGCTTTATATATAATATCACCAGTCTTGATATTTTGTCTACTTATATCAGTTTTCTCATAATCTAAAGATAGATTAGGTTCTGCTTCACTTTTAGATTTTGTATAATAAAAATCATTTTTAGCAATTAGTGGTATATATACATCGTCGTTAATTTTATATGTATATAAGGTATCTCCTGAACTTATTAGCTTTAAGGTCTCAAAGTTATCAAATCCGTAATTAAATAACGGACCTACATTAGTATAGAAGTTATCCTTATCTGTAGCATCTAAAAATGCAGCTATTAGCATATCATCACCCTTTGTTGCAGCAGCAGTGTAAGAGTGGTTAGCTTCTGGAGTGTATCCATTTTTACCACAATAAGTTTTATCATAAAAATAAGGACTATACTCATTAAATAGTTGATTTCTATTAGTTGCCCATTTTTCACTACCATCAGAAAATGGTTGATTTACATATTTATAAGATTCTGTTTGAGCTATTCTTACAAAATCTTCATTATGAGCAGCCTCTTTCATTATAAGAGCTAAGTCATAAGCTGTAGTTAAATGACCATCCTCATGTAATCCACTTGGATTTTTAAATGTAGTATTTAAAGCACCTAATTCTTTTGCTTTAGCATTCATTAATTTTGCAAAGTCTTCATTTGATCCTGCAACGTATTCAGCTAGGGCTTCAGCACAGTCATTTCCTGATTCAAGCAATAAACCTAGCATAAGCTCCTCTACTGTATAAACTTCCCCTTCTCTAATACCAATAGCAGATCCATCTACAAGGGGGGGCTTTTCTCCTATTGTTACCTTATCTTCTAAATTAGTATGTTCAAGGACTATTAACGCTGTCATTACCTTAGTTGTAGATGCAGGCTCAAATTGAGTATGTTCATTTTTGGAAAATAATACCTTTCCTGTTCTTCCATCAATCAATATTGCGCCTTCAGAATAAACTGGAGGTAAATCAGTTGCTTTAGCTTCTATAGTATTTATAGTAAAAAATATACTACTAAATAAAAAAGTAGATAAAAGCAAATTCTTAATAAACTTTTTCATACAAATTTCTCCCACATTAAACTTATTATAGACAAAGTTATTTTAACAGAAATATCAGAATGATTCTATATTTTAGAAATATTTAATAAAAAAATAATTAAAAAGTTAAAAATTAGGTAATAATTATAAAAAAGCGTTATTTTGGAGGTCACTATGTTAGAGCAAATAAAAGAGGAGATAAAAAAGAGGTTAAATGCTAGAATTATAGCTATATTTGTCTTAGGGGTAGTGTTTTTAGCATCTTCATTATTTTTATATTATAAAAATAAGTCCAAGGTATTTAAGGATGAGTATATGAATAATATATATGCTGAATCTGAAAGTGAGAATGAAACTGTAAATAGTAGTGTTAATGTTTCTAGCACAAATTTGGATACAGAAAACCAGAAGAAAAGTTTAATTATAGTTGAAATAAAGGGAGAGGTAAAAAATCCAGATGTATATGAAATTGAAGATGGAAGTATAATAAGAGATTTAATTAACTTAGCTGGAGGTTTAACTAGTGAAGCTAATACAGATGGTATAAATAGAGCAGAAAAGCTTAGGGGTAATCAGCTTATAGTTATACCTAATAAAAGTGATATATCATCGGGAAGTGTAATAAACCAAAATGCTAGTATTACAAATAATAGTAGCGTAATAAATATTAATACAGCTCCATTAGAAGAATTGAAAAAAATTACAGGAGTAGGAGATGTTAAAGCTCAAAGTATAATAGACTATAGAGATAAGAACGGTGGTTTTAAGAGTATAGAAGAATTAAAGAATATAGATGGAATTGGAAGTAAAACCTTTGAAAAGATAAAAGATCAAGTAGGAATATAATAAAGTTACAAATAATTTATATTACAAATATACTGTTTATGGTAAAATTAAATAAAGTACAATATATAGGGGGAATAGGTTTTGGAAATGTTTTTAAATACACTTTTAAACTTAGGATTAAGCTTGTTATTTGGTGCCTTTGGAATCTTAATATTAGTAGTTGGCTATAAGGTTTTTGATGCAATAATACCTGCTGATTTTAATAAAGAGCTTGAAAAAGGTAATATGGCAGTTGCTGTATTCTTAGCAGGTGCATTGATAGGTATTGCCATAATAGTAGCACAAGTAGTAAAGTAGAAGACAATAGACAATAGACAATTAACAATTAGCAATTAATAATTAACAGTTAATGAGGTAAACTATAAGCTTGAGTAAATATTAACTATCAGATTGAATATTATAATTAACCGCAGTAGAAGTAATTCATTAAAAGTTACAGAAAAATGAGATTTTATTGAGTTACCAATGATTAAATTCTTAGTAGTAAAAGTTACTTATGGAGCTTTTCCTAGGCTCTATAAGTAACTATGAGAATTTAATATTTTAATAAATAGCTCTTTTAGGGCTTTTTTTATTACTTTTAAATTGAATATTAGATATATTTAAAGAGATTTCTAATATGACAGTTAAGTGTCAAAGACTTTAAAAGTAATAGTGTTAGTGTTATAATAAGGTGACTTTAGGAAAGAATAATAATAAATTTTAAAATTACAGGAGGATTTTTATGATAAAAAAGATATTTTTAGCAATAATGAGTACGTCAATGGTTTTTTTATTAGCATCATGTAGTCCTTCAACAGATGGAAATAAGGAAGATACAAAGGTTGAAAAGTCCTCAGTACAAGAAGAGAAACCGTTTATTGGAGAAGGTGAATGGGCTAAAGACTATTCACTAGAGGAAGTTAATGCTTTAAATGATGAAATAGCTACTAGGATAGAAGAAGCCTCTAATTTTTATGGGATAGAGTACAGTAAAGAAGAAAAAATTAAAGATGAAAATAATGAAAGTGTTAATGAGAAGTATATTTACTTTGATAATTTAAATCCAGAGCCAAATAGAATGGAAAGTATGTATTATGGATATAAGCTTTATGGTTCTGATATGGCAAAGGGAAGCTTGAGTTTAAAGATTGGATTCAAATTAGATTTAGATCAAATAAAGAATGAAGAGAAGTTTGATTTTAAAGAAACTTCTATGTCTACTTTCTCAGAAGCTATGACTAATAATACAGAGAGAGACTATACTGAATTAAATAATTCAATAATAGATATAGTTAAAAATGGTAAGGAAGATCAAACTATAGAAACTAATTTAAATGGATTAGTAGAAACAATAACAATTAAAGATGACTTTTTATTATATAAGATAGATTCAAAAGTTTATCAGTTTAAATAGTAATTTGATTAATTAGGAGGATGCGGATTTTGAAAAATAATAATGAAGAAGTAAAGAAGGAAGAAGAATTAAAAGAAGATATAATTGATACTAAAGAAGCTATAGAAGAGATATTAGAGGAAGATGTTATATCTTCAAGTGAGGAAATATTAGTGGGAGACTCTTCATTATTAGAGGAAGAAGCTAGAAAAAGTGATAGCAAGATAATGAAATTTGTAAAGAGGGTATTAGCTTCAGCAATAGATCAAATTATTGTAATAGCAATAGCACTTTTATTATTAGTAATATTTGACTTTGCTTTAAGAGCAGTAGGTTTTTACGTTGCAGAAAGACAACCAATATTTTTTATAATATATGTGTTAGTAAATATAGTTTACGAAGCAATTTGTTCTTCAACTAAACTTAAGAAAACTATAGGTAAGAAAACAATTAAATAAGTTTAATAAATATTCTACATTTAATTAAATTAGGTTTCCAGTGTTAGTAATTAAGTAATGGAGCCTTTAACAAACTTATATATTAATTAAAAACTATATGCTTTCAATTCATAAGATTTACATATCAATGCGCTTTTTACTTGAAAATCTATAAAATCTGAAAATGTAAAGTATTTATTGAAACATATATATAATAATTTTTTAGGAGTAAAGATGAGAAAAGGAAGTACTGTACAAGTTAAAATAGATAAAACAGAATTCCCATCAATGGGAGTAGGTAGCTTAGAAAATAAAAAAATATATGTAAAAGGTGCTTTTCCAGGTCAAGTTGTTACTGGGAGAGTAAAGAAAAAAAGAGAAGCTTATGCTGAACTAAAATTAATGTCTGTAGATGAAAGAGCAGATTATGAAATAGAAGCTCCATGTAAGCATTTTGGTCTATGTGGAGGTTGCACTTCTCAAAACCTAACTTATGAAAAGCAATTAGATTTATTAAGTGAAGAGTTTAAAAATCTATTTATTGATGCAAACCTACCTATTGATAATTATAAAGGTATAATTGGAAGTAAGGAACAATGGGAATACAGAAATAAAATGGAGTTTACCTTTGGAGATTTTGAAAAAGGTGGAGAACTTACATTAGGTATGCATATGAAGGGAAAATCCTTCGGTATAGTAACAGTAGATGGATGTTTAATAGTAGATGAAGATTTCAGAACTCTAATTAAAGCTACTGTAGATTATTTTAGAGATAAGAATTTACCTTATTATAGAGTTATGAAAAGAGAAGGTTACTTAAGACACTTAGTAATAAGAAAAGCTATCAATACTGGAGAGTTAATGGTTAACTTAGTAACTACAACTCAAATTCATTTTGACTTATCAGAATATGTTGAAGTACTAAAAGCTCAAAATTATAAAGGTAGTTTAGTATCTATATTACATACTGAAAATAACTCTTTTTCAGATGCAGTAGTACCTGAAAAAGTAAATTTATTATATGGAAAAGATTATATAACTGAAGATCTTTTAGGACTTAAATTTAAAATATCTCCTTTTTCATTTTTCCAAACTAATACTAAGGGAGCAGAAAGTCTTTATAGTATAGTTAGAGATTATATAGGTGAATCAAAGGATAAGGTAGTATTTGACCTTTATTGTGGAACAGGAACTATAGGGCAAATAACAGCTGCTAATGCTAAAAAGGTAGTTGGAATAGAGCTTATAGAAGAGGCTGTTGAAGCAGCAAAGGAAAATGCTAAACTTAACAATTTAAATAACTGCGAATTCCTAGCTGGGGATGTAGCAGAAATAATAAAAACAGTTAAGGATAAACCAGATGTAATTATCTTAGATCCACCAAGAAGTGGAGTGCATCCAAAGGCATTAGAATATGTAATTAAATTTAACGCAAAGGAAATAATCTACGTATCATGTAATCCAAAGACTCTAGTAGATAACTTAAAAGTATTATTAGAATCAGGATATGAGGTAGTAGAAAGCTGCGTTAAGGATATGTTCCCTAACACACCTCACTTAGAAGGTGTAGTAAAGTTAGTTAGATAAATGTAGTCTCCAATTAAACTTTAACTATGACCACTAAACAATGACCATTCCGAAGAAAGTTCAACGGTCGCATCTTTGATGCAGAGTTAAGGTTGATTGATTAATGGGGAAAAATAAATAGAAGAGAATAGATCTAAAGTAAGATAAATAGAGGAGTCAAGCGAGATAATTGCTTGGCTCTTTTTTCTTTTTACAGACTTAATTCTGTAATGAGTAGCATTACTCCAGTCAAACTTTAATAGAAATCCGATTAAAGTTTAATTAAGAAAGAGTTTTTGAATACCACATTTTTTATGATTTTTTGCAGTCAAACTTTATTAGGAATTTTTTTAGAATGAGAGTATTAGTGGGATGGAGGTGGGGAGGGAAAGTCAGACTTTAGTGGGAGAGTACAAAAGAGTTTTATAATTTTTAAAGTCAAAATCATGGAGTTTAAGTTAGATGTTAAGGATGTAGCTATTCTTAGGTATTTTGATGATTTTAGAAAAAGTGGAAGGATAAATTAATATATAAGGGGTAGATAATAAAGGATAATATATCTAGTATAATAAATTACTTAAATTTAAAAGTTGATGTTATGTATAGAATTAGTACTAGCAATACTAAAACTATAAATTTAATAAAAGCTAGACTCAGGGATAGTTTTATCTATAGAGATTTGTATAAACTAAATGTTCAGAGATTTATTAATAGTAGTTAGGAATCAGATGATCTAAATTAATATATTAGAATATTTTGTGTTAGACTAGGTATTCAAAAGAACTTATAGTTAGAGTATAATTTTAATAGACAAATATAAGTATTAGTGAGAAAGGTTTATATATTTTGTAAGTTAAGAATAAATATATTAAGTGGAGAGAAAAAGAAATGACAGTGGAATTAGAAAAGCATTATAATAAGTTTTGTGAAGATAAAAGATTAACGAGAAGACATGGACAAGTTGAATATATAACTTCTATGAAATATATTCATGAATATTTGAATGAAAATAAAAATTATAAAATATTAGATGTTGGGGCAGGAACAGGAAGATACTCAGTAGCATTAGCTAATGAAGGATATGATGTTACAGCAGTTGAACTTGTAAAGCATAATTTAGGAGTTTTAAAATCTAAGGGAAGTACAGTAAAAGCCTTTCAAGGAACTGCTTTAAACTTAGCTAGGTTTGGAGACAATACCTTTGATATGACATTAGTTTTTGGACCAATGTATCATTTATATACACTTGAAGATAAAATAAGAGCTTTAGAAGAAGCAAAAAGAGTAACTAAAGTAGGAGGAAAGATATTAGTTGCTTATCTAATGAATGAATATAGTGTAATTACCTATGGATTCAAAGAGAATAATATAAAAAAGTGTATTGAAAATGGAAAGCTTGATGAGAGTTATCATGTTATATCAGAGCCTGAAGATTTATATGATTATGTAAGAGTTGAAGATATTAATAAAGTAAATGAAGCAGTAGGAGTAAAAAGAATAAAAATAATTTCAGCAGATGGTCCTGCTAATTATATGAGGCCTATTTTAAATTCTATGGATGAAGAAACATTTCAAACTTTTATTGATTACCATTTATCTACTTGTGAAAGACAAGATTTAATAGGGGCAGGTGCTCATACTTTAGATATTTTAATAAAAGAATAGTTAAAATTCGTTTTAATACACTAAAAGTTTGCTTAATAAGTATTTAGATGAAGCAACTTATAGTGAAAGAACATTAGATGTTAATTTAACTAAGGTTGATAAAGAATGAAAATTAAAGAAAATGATAAAATATCAAAGTTGTTACTAGGAATTGATGAATCTACTTTCAATGGTGAGAATAGTGGAAACACTGAAGAAAGTCAAGAAGGAGCAGTAGCTATACAAGAAATGACTTTAAATACACTATTTACAGTAGAAACTGAAAGTTGTGATTATAAACTGACAATTGAAGGGGCAAGAGCAACAGAAGAAAGAAATGAGTTTTCTGAAAAAGTAGCTACGATAATAGTTCCTATAAACTAAAAATATAATTTTACTTACATATAAAAAGCAGATAAAGATTTTGTCTGCCCTTTTTATTATTAATATAAAAAATTTTATATACTAAAATTGGACTTCAGTTGTATCCTTAATAACTATTTGAGCTGCTTGCTTTTCAACTAAGTCTCCAGCAGCAGTTTTAATAAGTTTTTTATCTATAATAGTATCCATAAGGGCTACTACATCAGAATTATCCACATTTTCTTTTACATCTCTAACAGACACTGTGTGCTTTTTACCAGCTGCATCCTTAAAACTCATACTTGCAGTTCTTGCAATCATTGAATTTCCTCCTGTCTACTTAATAGATAATAAATAATAGGTATTAACCTCTAGTTACTATATAAGTTTGTTGTTTTTTTATAGTAGTAATATTATGTTCTAATATTCCTCCTATAGCATCAGACAATGAAACTAAATCTTCATCTGTTGCAGTAGCTGAAATGTTCTTAAAGCTTTGTACTTTAAAAATATCATTTCCTTTAGAATCAACACCAACTTGGTAGCTTACTCCTAAAGTATTTCCAACTAATACTGAACTTGCTGTCATAATTATCACCTCCTCATATCTTATATACGAAGGCGTAAAACATTTTTTAAAAGTTTTTCAAAAAATTTAGAAATAAATATAATGTTCATTATTCCGTCGCAAGCTCCAAGTCATCCTCACATTATATTTATTTCTTTTAAAACTAAAGGTAATAATTCCTCTCTAGTTAGGAATTATGAAAGTAGCTATCACCTGGTAAGCTAAGCTCATCTAACATTATAGTTACAACTATTAATCCCAACCTAAAAGTTTCTTTTCTAAAGCATCATAATCATAGTCTCGTCCCTTAAAGTTGTGGAATCTTAGATTTTTATTGTTTTTATAAATATTTTTAGAATCATAGGAATTATTGATATTAGTGCATGAAGTAGTAGGGACATTTTGATTTAAATACATTTCAAATTTATCACCAAATAGAGTAAAAGGAGTTAAGTATTGCTCAAATAGAGTTTCCTTCCAAGCCTTAACCTTTTTATCTATAACAGTTTTAAAGTCATCTACAGTAAAGCCATCTTTAAGCTTATTCTTAATTAAACTAATAGTTTTAGAGTTAGTAGCCTTATACATAGCTCCAGCTTTTAAATTTAAATAATTTATAATATTAGTTACTTTTTCTTTTATATTATTATATATATTGTTTAATTTAGTAGATGAATTATTTAATAGATAATTATTTGTTGAACATTTCTCTGCAGACCCTCTAGTCATATTTATATACACAGGTTCTTCATTTTTATTGTCTATGTGTTCTAAATCACTAAAATTATTATATTCTTGTTCATTATTTTCTACAGTCTCTTCATTATTAGTAACAGCCTTATTAGTGTAGTTATCATTTTCCTTCTTTATAGTATTGCTATTTGAATGATCATAATTATCCTTATCATTATTGGTATTAATATATAATAGCTCCTTATACTTTTCCCCTAAAGAATAATAAGAGAAAGTGCCACCTTCTTTTTTAGTATAATGAGCTAAAATACCTAAGTCTCTTAATTTAAGCATTCTCATCATAATAGATCTCTTTCCTAAACCTAAGAAAGGAAGTTCATCTTCAATATTCTTATAGCTTATCCAATAATATTTAACTCCTTCTATAACTTCATAATTCATCTTTCCACTTTCCATAAAATCATCAAAATACCTAAGGATAGCTAAATCCTTCACATCTAAATCTAACTCCATAATTTTTTTCACATTATACCCTAAAAATGAGTACTGCATATTCATTACCTCCTAAAAATATTTTTTAAATACCCTGTCATAAAATAAGTACCAATTTTTAACTGAAATTGAGAAAAATTTTTAAAAATAATTAAGACTTATTTTAGAATATTTAACATGGAGGCTATTATCTAAAATATTTAAAGTTGATGAGTAGATATAAATAATCCTAGAGGATTTTATAAATATGCATTTAAAGAAGAATTAATAGAAGATATTATTGTCTGGAATGATATATTACTTTCAAGGAATTCAACAGCTCATATATATAATGAAGATGATTATGAAGAAATAAAAAAATATGATATGAATGCTTAAATTATGGTGTACTGACACCTTAAAAATCTGAAAGATTTACGTGGCTTAATTGCACGATGGTAGTAGGTAAAAGAAAAATCAATTTATTTTGAAAGGGAGATATGTGTCTCTATTTTTTGTTTAAAATAAAATTTATATGACTTTGAAAGTACACAATCATTTAATATAAAATTATAAAAATAAATGCAAAAATACAACAAAAGATTTAGAAAATTGCAAAAAGGTGTTAAAGTAATTATAAATAGATAATATTAACATTTTTATATTAATTTAGACATATGGTTATAGTAGATTTTATTAAATATTTCGTTGGATATGCTAATTGTTACTAGATAGAATGAGAAAGGAGGAAGTGACTATGGCTTGGAATTACGCAGAATTATCAAAAATGGCAAAAGAAAATGGTGGACCAGAAAAATTTGTAGAAATACTTATAAACTCTAGTAAAAAAGAAATGATACCATGGTTAGGTGTAGCATTGGCTGGAGGTATGGCTTCAACTCTGGGTATTCAGAAAGTTGTTAAATATTTTTCTCAAAAGAAAGCAATGTCAGATGAAGCTGTAGAGATTGCTAAGCAAGAACTAATTCAAGAGATTAAAGACTATGAGACTGACCAAGATACTATTGAAGAAGAAGTCGAGATAGATGAAGATGATATTAATTAAGGAGAATTTGAGAATGAGTGAAAGGTTTCCTGAAATAGAATGGTTTTGTGATCGTTGTAATGCTTGCTTGAGTGACCAAGCTGGTTTTGACGACCATCATTATGTATGGAAGTGTACTGAGTGTGGACATAAAAACAGCATCTCATCTGATGATATTTATGAATCTGAGGATGATTTCAGAAATTATAAGGACTAACTAAAAAGGCTCCTCATCACAAGTGATAATTTTAGTGATGAGGAGCTGCTTTTTTTAATAAGAATTTAGGGAATAAAATTATATATTACTTTAGATTTTTCTAAATCTTTCTTAGCAGCTTTATATCCAGTATCAAAGTGATAAGAATCATTTGAATATATTTTACAATAAGTATAATTTACTAACATTATTGTTAAATATCTATTGATACTTTTCTCACTTCTTACTTGATATCCATCTAGTCCTAAGTAAGTTTTACAATCTCTAAAGAATGGCTCAATAGCCCAACGATCTGTATATTGAGTTAAAATTTTTAACGGTGTTAATGATCTATCTAAAGAAATAAAAGTTTTTAATGCTTTATCTTTTTGAAAAGACTCTTTAGGATAACTTAAAATAATAGAAACATTTTTTCTATCTTTTAAATTGCCTACATAATTGTAAATATAATATTGTTTTTCTTTAACGGTGACAAGGTCAAAGGCTTCAATATTCAAAGATGTAGCAAATTTATGAAGTTTTATTCCTAGTCTTTCATGCTCTTTAGGAAAAATAACTCTGTTAGTTTTTAAAGCACCAATATAACTGTAACCAGCTTTTTCAGAAGCATTAAAAATATCTTTACAACTATACCAACTATCACATAAAACATAGCCTTTATTTTCAGGTTTAGGAAGTGTCGAAATTAAATTTTGAGTTAATTTTATTTTACTCATAGACTCTTTATCATAGATATCAATTGAATAAGGCAGAACTAAGCCGTCACACGATAGTAAAGAAACTAATATTTGATGACCATATACATTTTTACCTTTTAAGTGAGAATTATGAAATGAACACTTTTCAATCAGAAACTTTTCCATTAAAACCTTTTGATATCATTGCATTCATTATATTTTCTAAATGTTGTATTTGTGGCTTAGTTAAATATAAATCAAAAATTAATTTCTTAAAAAATTTGTATATTGATAATTCATCTGATATAATTGTATTCTGAAACATTTATGTATCGCTCCTTGCTGTCATTGTTGTATGCAAACTCAATTATAACAAGGATTTATCATAAATGTTTTTTTATTTTATTCAGTTGTAAAATTATTCAAGTGTTTTGAACTATTATAGTATTATAATAAATGGAAAGGTGGGGATATGGTGAATAAAAAGAAAACTATTATTTTAATTGTTTTAATAGGATGTTTAATCATGGGTTTTATAGATGCAGTTATTAGACCAGAGTATCTTATAAAATCCTTTATAAAAATTATGCTTTTTTCTATAATGCCAATTCTATATTCAAGATATGATAAGGAACTAAATTTATCTTCTTTATTTAAGGTAAAGAGCAAGAAAGAAATAATTATTGCACTTTTATCAGGAGTAGCAATATTTACAGTTATTTTAGGAGCTTATTTTATAATAGGTAATTTTTTTAATTTTTCCAATGTTGTACCCTCATTATCTGAAAATGTAGGTATTAATAATAATAACTTTATCTTTGTTGCAATATACATTTCTTTTATTAACTCTCTATTAGAAGAATTCTTTTTTCGAGGCTTTGCATTTTTAAAGTTAAAAGAAGTATCAACTAGAAGATTTGCATATATTTTTAGTTCTCTAGCTTTTGCTTTATACCATGTGGCTATGATGATAGGATGGTTTGATATAAGTTTATTTATTTTAACCTTATCAGGATTATTTATTGGAGGGATTATCTTTAATTACTTTAATGAAAAATATAAAAATATTTATGTTAGCTGGCTAATTCATATGTTTGCAAACTTTGCAATTAATACAGTTGGATTTATACTTTTTAATATGATATAGATAAGATATCACTATAGAAGAGTATATAGGATTTTTGGGAGTTATTTATGGCTTAGCAAAGGTAAATGGAAATATAGATTACTTGAAAATAATATAATTTACAGATGTAGTTTGAGAAATAATCTATGAGGAGTTTGGAGCTATTCCAGTAATAGTAACATTCGATAAAGTAAATAGTAGATTAGAAATTATAGAATATATATTAAGGAGATGCCAAAAGATAGTTCTATTTAAAAATGAACAGTAGTTAGTTTTGTTTTCCAGCAAAACTAACTACTGTTCCTATTTAAGTTTTATTTACTAAAATAGCTAGTTTTAAACTATGATAAATGCTATCTACCTAGAGAAAAAGACTGCCTAATCACCTACACCAAAGTCAGTGTTATTATATAGAACTTCGATATTATCATAGCTATCTAGATATCTATATTCTTCAATAAACCATTTTACTAGTTCCTCATCTCTTTTTATATCTGTTGTATTATTTATAAATACATTTAATGTGGCATATTTGAAGTTTTTAAGGACTATGTCTATGTCTCTTTTAATCATTTCTTTAGTTTGACCTTTTACTCCAATTAGTAAACAAACTGATTCAAAGTGATCTTTTACATCATCAGGAGTTTTAAAATTTGCATTTTTGTTTAATACTAAATTTCTAAAGTTATTATCAAAAGTTTCTACACCTATTTTAAATACAATAGGAATACCGAAGAATTGTCTCATTTCATCTAATCTATTTTTGTAGCACCAATGGCTTTCTAAAAATAATTTTTCTATATTTTTTTCTTGTATTATTTTCTTTATATCATTTAAAGTTTCCTTAGGAATTTCAAAGCAGCTACCTGAGTTTATAACTTCTAATACCTTAAATTCTCCAGTGATATTTTTTAATATTTCTTTATTTAATTTTACTATTTCTTCTTCATTTAAGCTATTATCATCTATATAGTCACAAAAGCTACATTTTCCCCAGACACAAGGAAAGGCTTTTAATAATACAATTTCTCTAATATTTTTGTTTGTTATTTTATTATACCTATCCATTTACAACACCTATTTTTTCTTTCATATTATATGGTAAAGATTTAATTAAGATTAATACTATAAAAATAGTAGTGGTCTTATCTAATAAATCAAATAATATTTGAGTTGAGAAAACACTAGCTACTATATTTACACCAACATTTTTTAAGTACATAATTACAAAGGTAGATCCAGAGGAAGTTATACCGCCAAAAACATATGCTGAAATTAATGAAGCAATTAGTGAACCTGCTATAGTTGAAAGTAAAATGCCTAAAACTATAAATTTACCTTTAAACAATCCTTTTTTATAGCATAGGCCAGCTGTTAATCCTATTACTATTTGAACAGGAAAGAAGTATAGTGAATATGGATCAAAGGTAAAGCCATTAATTAATGATGTAGCTAAACCAGTTATTGCACCACTTATTGGTCCAAATAAAAAAGCAATTAAGAATGTTCCTATTGTATCTATAAATATTGGAAGTTTGAGGGCAATAGCTATAAATCCTCCAAGAATGTTTATTACAATAGCAATAGACATAAATGTTAATTTAAAAATGTTATTATTTTTCATGATTATCTCCTTTAATTATCAAATTAAGCCGTATTTTGTATTGTTAAGTATTAATTTTATATCATTAATATGTTCAGGGAATAATCTAAAAAGAAACATTTCCATAAATTTCTTAGAATCAACTGTAGTTAAAACTAATCCATTATGCTCTTTTCTATAAAATTCGGCTACATCAACTAATGTTTGTCCTATAGCAACTCCATCTATAACAATATCTAAATAGGAAGTAAACCCTTCACAAATACTTCTATCTATAAAATAAGCAACAGCTAAAGGATCATTAATAACACATCCAAGAGTTTTTTCTTGTTTCCAATGGAAATCAACATAAAATCGTGTTATATCCACAATAAATTTACCTATTTCTCCGCCAATTTGCTTTATAACTTCTATAAGATTAGGAGTTAATACTATTTCACGGGTAACATCTAGACCTACCATAGAAAATGGAACTTTACTTTTATCAAAGATATTTTTTACACTATGAGGATCAACCCAGTAGTTGAATTCTGCAACTTGAGAGCAATTACCATGAGATTTAAATGCACCGCCCATAGATACTATTTCATTAATCATATTAAAGGAAGATTCATCTTTTTCTAAGGCTTTAGCTAAGTTAGTTAAAGGTCCTAAGGCAATAATACTAACATTACCTTCTTTAGCACTATTTAATATAAAATCAATTCCATTATAATTAATTTCAATATTGGCTTCTTTATAATTAGTTTCACCTAATCCATCTTCACCATGGGTATCTTGGGCAGTGACTAATTCTCTAACTAAAGGGACGTTTTCTCCTATATAAACTTTAATATCTTCTCTATTAAGAAGCTTTAGAACTTTTGAAGCATTTTTAGCTCCTTGGTTTGCAGGAACATTTCCAGATACAATAGTTATTCCTATAACATCAAGTTCAGGTGAGTTTAATGCTAAAAGTAGGGCCAATGAATCATCAATACCTGGATCACAATCAATTATTACTTTTCTTTTCATTTATATTTCTCCTTACTGAATTATATTGAAAATTTATATTCAGAAAAATAAAAAAGAATGAACATAAGAGTTCATTCCATCACAAATAAAAAAAGCGGACATAGATAAGTTTACTGACTAATAAGTTTATTCCAAGTTAATGTATTATACATATGTTTAATTGAAAGTTGAAGAATGTACTTAATAAAAATAATTTATAGGGTAAACTTATTTATAACTAGAAAGTAAAAAGGACTATTATCAGTTAATAGCCCCTTATAAAAATCTAGCTTTTATTTCATTGAAATTTTATACAAAAAAATTAATCTAATTTAAAGTACTTAAATTATGGTCCTAGTTTTTTATAGAGGGATGGTTACGAACCTCTGTCAGAATTAGTCTGAATATATGAATTTTACATTATTAGTATATAATAATAAAATATATTTTTCAATGTAACATGATATAGAATAGTAAACTATACTGTCTTAAGAGAAAATTTTCAAAATTTAAGTAGTATAAGTTATTAAGAATGTATATCATGAGAATTTGATGCAATTTCTATAAAATAATTCTTATCTAATATTTTATAATACTTACCTGTTTTATTTAATTTACCATTATTACAAAAAGTATTGAGTACTCTTAATAAGTGTCTATAGCTAGTACATAAAAGTTCTGCACATTCTGTTAAGTTATAATGAAATATATTATCTTTAGAGTTTTTTAGTATAAATGAAGCTAAACGACTTTCTAAGGAATCAAACATAGTAATGCAAGTATTACTATTCATTTCACTAAGTCTTTCACCAAGATTCATACAAGTATATCGTAAAAATTTAACATCATTTAAGAGAGTTTCCCTATATCTTGCAAGGGATATTCCTAAACAGTATCCATTTGTAGTAGCTTGTACAGAAGCGGTTGGCGGTTTGTTCCATAGGCTACAAGTTTCACCTAAGACTTCTAGAGACTTAAAATGAGATACAAACATTACTTTACCAGAAGTAGAATGTGAAAAAACTTTCATATTTCCATTTACTAAAAAATATATATAATCCGAACATTCACCTTCAGTTATCAAAACATCTCCTTTTTTAAAAGAGAACAGGTCCATACAATTACTCATATCGTGTGAGAATAATTCTAAAACATTAGATTCATTCAAATATTTGTTAAAAAGAGATTTGCTTACCACTTTTTCCATAAGGCCTCCAAGAATATAGCATTATTAAACGCTTACTATTAAATATTTTATCATAATGGTATTTATCATTCAATTGTATGAATTATAATATAATGATTTAGAAGTAAGTATAATGGGAAAAAATACATATTGAAAATCACGAACATTTTTGTTAAAAATAAGTTAAATATATAGTTTTCTTTAAAAAAGATGACCTATGTCATATTTTTAATACTAAATAGTTATTATAATTAAGGCATAAGTTAAATACGGGGGATGAAGTTATGAAAAAATTTATGAAGCAAGTTACTATTAGTTTATTACTTATTTTGTCAACTCTTGTTTTTGCAGGATGTTCTTCATCAGGTAATGGTACATCAGGAGATAATTCTTCTAATGGAGACTATTCAAAATTAAGAGTAGCATTAATTTCAGACACAATTGGAACAGAGCAATTTATTCTTCAAGCTTACAATGCAGTAAAGGATGCAGCAGATAAGTATGGATTCCAATGGACATCAATAGAATGTACAGATACAGCTGCTTGGGAAGAAAATACAAGAGCAGCATCAAACGAAGGATATGATTTAATAATAGGTATCGGCTGGCAAGCTGGAGATCCATTTAGTGAAGCAGCAGATGAATTTGAAAATACTAAATATGCTGTAATAGATACAACAGCATCTAACGATAAAGTTACAAGTATAGGATTTAATGAAGCAGAAGGTAGTTATGTACTTGGTGCTATGATAGCAAAGGCTTTTCCAAATGAAAGTTTATATGGATATGTTTCTTCATTCCAAACACAAGCTACATACAAATATAGATATGGTTTTTCAGAGGGAGTAAAATCTATTAACCCAGATGCTAAGTTTATGTATAACTACACTAACTCATATAGTGATACTAGCTTAACATACGAATATGCATTACAACAAAAAGCAGCAGGTGCAAATTTTATATTTGGTGGAGTTTCTGCTAGTGCAAATTCAGGTATATATCAAGCAGCTCTTGAATTAGAAAAGAAGGGTACACCTATTTATACAACTGGTTTAAGTATTGACCAAACAACAGCTGATAACAAATATATTATTGGTGGATTAATAAAGAATACAGCAGCATGTGTAAATACAATAGTTGATGAATTCTTAGCTGGTGAATTAAAAAGTGGAGCTCAAACTCTTGGATTAAAAGAAGGAGCATTTGGAGTTGTTGGTGTTTCTCCAGAAGAAATGAATTATAGAAATACTGATATTATAACAGATGAAGTTATTTCGGTAGGTAAAGAAACAGCTGAAAAGTTTATATCAGGAGAGCTTACAATAGAAGTTCCTGAAGAATCTGCAAGATAATAAAATACTAAACATTTAATATGTTTATATGAGGGCTTTAGCAGTTTTGCTTTGCCCTTGTTTTATGCTTAAAAGCACTTAGAAAAGGAGTAGTTTAATATGCTTTTAGAAATGAAAAATATTGTTAAAAGATATGGAAATGTATTGGCCAATAATGGAATAAATATAAACCTTAATAAGGGTGAGATTCTTGCTGTTGTAGGTGAAAATGGAGCAGGAAAATCAACAATAATGAAAATATTATATGGTTTAGAAAGACCAGATTCAGGTGAAATATTCATTAATGGTAAAAAGATGGACTTTCATAATCCTTCAGACGCTATGGAACAAGGTATTGGAATGGTACAGCAGCATTTTATGCTTTTTAATTCTATGACAATTGCAGAAAATATCGTTTATAAGAGAGAAATGAAAAAGGGAATATTCTTTGATTATAAAAAGAATATTGAAGTAGTAGAAGAACTTTCTAAGAAATATATGTTAAAGGTTGATCCAAAAGCTATTATAGAGGATTGTCCAGTTGGGCTTCAACAACGTGTTGAAATATTAAAAATCCTTTATCAAAATGCAGATATTATTATATTTGATGAGCCGTCAGCAGTTTTAACTCCTATTGAAGTAGAAGAACTTTTAAAAACAATGAAGCAATTAGCAAGTCTTGGGAAAAGTATAATTATTATTACTCATAAGTTAAATGAAGTTATGGAAGTTGCAGATAGAGTTGTAGTAATGAGAACTGGTGAAGTAGTAGCAGAAACTCTTAAAAAGGATACAAGCATTGAAGAATTATCTTATTTAATGGTAGGAAGACAAATATTAACAAGAGAGATTCCAAGTAAAGCAACTAAAGAATCAGTATTAGAAATTAAAGATTTAACTTTAAATGGTGAACATGAGAAAAAGGTATTAGATAAGGTTAACTTACATATAAAAAAGGGTGAGATTGTTGGTATTGCAGGTGTTTCTGGAAATGGACAATCAGAGCTTATAAGATGTATAACAGGTCTTGAACATGTAGACTCAGGAGAAGTAATACTTAATAAAGAAAATATTACGAATAAAAAGGTAATGGAAATTAGAGAGGCAGGAATTGCACATATTCCTGAAGATAGATATTTCTGGGGAAGTGCACCAGAAGCAACTTTATCTGAAAATTCATTAATGGGGTTTGAGGATAAAGAGGAATTTTCAAAAAGAGGAATATTAAATATAAAGAAAGTTGCAAGTCATGCAACAGAATTAATTACTAAGTTCTTAGTAAAAGCAGATTCTCCTAATCAAAAGATTAAAGAACTTTCAGGTGGTAATGCTCAAAAGCTTATTGTTGCAAGAGAAATTGCTATGGAGACACCACTTCTTATTGCTTGTGAGCCAACAAGAGGAATAGATATTGGAGCTATGGAGTTTATTCATGATCAACTTGTGGAGAAAAGAAATAATGGCGATAGCGTTTTATTAGTTTCTTCAGAATTAAGTGAAATAATGAGTTTAAGTGATAGAATCTATGTTATTTATGAAGGTGAGATTGTTGGAGAATTTAAAAGAGGAAGTATTGATGAGAAAATGCTTGGTCTTTTAATGGTAGGAGGTAAAACAGATGAAAAGTAAAAATTCATTATCAAGAAATAAATTTACTACTTTATTTGAGCCATTAAAGCATCCATTACAAGCAATTGTTGTTGGGTTAATAATAGGTGGAGTGATTATTGCACTTTCAGGTTTTAATCCTTTTGAAGCAATTATAGGAATGTTTAAGGGTGGATTTGGTTCAGCTTATTATTTAACAACTACATTAACGCGTTCAGTCCCTATTATATTTGCAGGGCTTGCAGGAGCTTTAGCATGGGGATCGGGTTACTCAAGTCTTGGAGCAGCAGGACAAATGGTTTTAGGTGCCTTTACATCAGCAGTGGTAGCTGCTAATTGCCCAGGACCAGCATCATTAGTTATAGTTGTAGCTCTTATTTCAGGTGCTGTAGTAGGAATATTATATTCATTACTTTCTGCTTATTTAAGTGAGAGATTTAAATTAGATTTACTTATAATTACACTTATGCTTAACTATGTTGCAGATTATATTGCATCATATTTTACAACATATGTAGTAAAGGACCCATTAGCAGTTGATTCATCTGCCATTCAAACACAAAAGTTAACGGATACAATACTACCTAAAATGTTTGATGGATATTCATTACACTGGGGATTTGTAATTGCGTTAGTTTCAGTACTAGTAATACTATTTATCATGAAGAAGACAAGCTTTGGATATAAGGCTAAAATGGGCGGATTAAATCCAAACTTTGCAAACTATGGTGGAGTTAATAGTACAAAGATGATGTATTACGTATTAATTCTAAGTGGAGCTATAGCAGGACTTGGTGGTGCATGTGAAGTTTTAGGTTCAAGATATCGTTATGTAGATGCTATGATAACATCTCCAGGATATGCATGGACAGGTATCATTGCTTCATTAATGTCAAGTAATCACCCTGTTGGTATTTTAGTTAGTTCTATATTCTTAGCAGGTATTACAACTGGTGGTAGCACAATAGAAAGAAGTATGGGAGTTCCATCAGAAGTAACTACAATTATTCAAGGTATTATAACTTTATTAATCACTGCAAAGTTCGTAGTGAAATGGTATAAGAAAAAGAAAAATGTATCGACTAAGGAAGGAGTTCAATAAAAATGGAATTAAATATAGATTATTTAGCAGTAGTAATAAACTCTACTATTCGTATGATGACACCTATTTTATTAGTAACTCTTGCGGCAGCAATATGTACTAAGGTTCGTATCTTTAATATTGCAATGGAAGGAACAATGTTAACAGGAGCATTTTTCAGCATTGTTGCTAATTATTATACTCATAATGTATTTTTATCTGTCCTTGCAGGAGCAGTAAGTGGAATGATTGTTTCAGCAATAGTTGGATTTTGTATTATTAAGTTAGAGGCCTCTCCAGTAGTTGTTGGTATGGCAGCTAATACAATGATGGGTGGAGTAACTACATATTTACTTTATATTATATTTAAGACAAAGGGATTATTTACTGATCCAAGCTTAGTTAGTCTTAATAAAATAGAATTACCTTTTATTAAAGATATACCTGTACTTGGAACTATTCTTTCGGGGTTAACTATAATTGACTATTTAGCATTTGTAATAGTTATTGGAATGCATATATTCTTATATAAGACAGTTTTAGGATATAGATTAAGAGCTATAGGAATAAATAAAGAGGCAGCAAGAAGTCTTGGAACTCCAGTAGAAAAGTATCAGTTCCTTACAATAAGTCTATCAGGTTTATTATGTGGATTAGGTGGAGTTCTTCTATCAATGGGAAGCGTAACTTTATTTATGCAGAATATGACTTCAGGACGTGGATATATTGCCATGGCAGCAAATAATCTAGGAATGTCTAACCCAATAGGAGTATTTTTATCAAGTTTATTCTTTGGATTTTCACAAGCAGCTGGAAATGTACTTCAAAATACATCTTTAAAAACACAAATAACAGCATCTATTCCATACATAGCTACAGTAGTTGCCCTAGTTATATTTAGTATTAAGAAGAGAAAAAACAAGGTTAAAAGGGCATAGTATGGTATTTTTACACATATCAGATATACACTTTTTAAGAGAATATACAAAAGCTGAGAGTGGATATAATTCTATTTTTAATAATATGACGAGTCCAATACTTCAATTAGAAAAGGTATTAGAAAAAGTAGATAAAGATACTTTAGATTTTATTATAATTACTGGAGACTTAGTTGAATCAGGAACAAGTGAGGATTATAAGTCCTTAAAAGAAAAATTAAATAATATCTTTGGAAATATTCCTTATATTGTTACATTAGGAAATCATGACAATAAAAAGGAGTTTTATAAGGGATGGTTTAATGAAGAATTAGGGGATAAGCCTTATAATACTACAGTTAACATAGGTAATCTTAAGATAATAAGCTTTGATAATTCTGACCATCATAACAGTAATGGAATTATAACTTTTGAAAGATATAAGTGGTTAAAGGAAGAACTTGAGAAAGAGCCTAATAAGGATACAATACTTATGACTCATCATCATCTTTTAAAAGAGCAATTTAATTTGCCATCAGTTAGTTTCGACAAAGAGTTTGAAGAGATTATTAATAAAAGTTCAATTGTAGGAGTATTTTCAGGGCATACCCATCATCCTTACAAAGGAATATTTGCAGGAAAACCGTACTTTACAGCAGGTAGTCTTTCTTTCATTGGATATGATGAAGCTGATGGAGGAGTTAGATTTGAAGAGGAAACTAAATGTAATTTCTGTAAATATGAAAATGGAGAAATATCAGTAGAAATTATAAATGTTTCAGGAAAAAGTAAGTTTTTAACATATGTAAAGTTTTAAGGAAAGTTGGAGAGAGGGAGTTCTTGGGGCAAATGGGTAAGTTTTTAACATATGTAAAGTTTTAAGAGGATAATTAGAGAGCTGAATAAATTAGTATTGAAATAAAAGCTATATATTAAATTAGTTATTTCAGACACTAATAATTTGAATAAAGTAATACTGTATAAAGGTAGATGAATTTGTTAAGAAACAGATTTATCTACTATTTTTTTTATTATATGAATTTAGTTGACTTAACTACTTTTATTTTATAATAAATTTTTAGAGAGATATAAAGATATATTATAAATTTTATAAAATGTTACAAATAAAAGTCATATAAATTTTGAGGAAATTTCCAAACAGTGATTATTATGTAAAAGTAATTATAAAATGTTGACATTATGATTTAAATGCAGTTAAAATATTTCCGGAGATATAGAAATTAATATTAGAGTAGGAGGTAATTTGCGATGAAAAAGAATAAAATTGCTATTATTATTGGATCAGCAGTAGTTATAGCATGTGCATCGGGAGCTTATTTCTTAAATCAGTTTCAAAGTGATGGAAGTAGTTTAACTGATAAAGATGCAACTGTCATTCAAAATGATTCTAATAATAGTAAATTAGATAAAAATGAAGAAAATAAAGAAGAGAGTAATATTGATAATAATGAAATAGCATCAATAGATAATCAAACTCAAAATAATTTATTAAATAGCAATACTGATATTAATAAAGGGAATGAATTTGAAAATGATAAAGTAGCAGGTGGAGAAAGCCAAGGTGGAACAGAAATGCCAGAAGTTCCAGGAATAGATAATGAAGCAGAGAATCCAGAAACTCCAAATAAGCCTGAAATACCAAATAGGCCAGAAAATCCAAATAATCCAGATATACCAGATAACTCTGAAAAACCAGATGAACCTAATAATCCAGGAGATACAGAGAAGCCAGGTAATCCAGATGATTCAGGAAAGCCAGAAGATACTGAGAAACCAGAAATAGCATTGAATGATCTTACTATAACTAAAAATGATTTAGTAGATGGTGTAGTTACAGTATCAAATAAAATATACAAAAATATTTATATTGATTCTTCTATAAATATGGGCAAGGTTGTATTAGAAAATGTAGAGATTAAAGAAAAATTGATTTTAGAAGATGGAATACAATATCAAGTAAATATTAAAAATTCAACAGTACCATATGTAAAAGTAGGTAAAGAGGGAGTAACAAGATATCGTAATACATTATTAGATATTGATAAAAATATAAGTGGACCAACTTTATATTTAGAAAATGTAAGGGAAGTAAATAATGTAGATATTAATGGAAATGCATCTATTTTAGGAGATAGCAAAATTTCTAATTTAAATATTTTAAATGGTACATTAGTTCTTAATGTCCCTACTGAAGTTATGAGTATTGATGAAAAGTCAAACAATGCTGATATAACAATAAATAAAACAGTAGATAAAGTTAATGATAGCGGAAATAATACAATAATTGGAGTTAATGGAAGTGTAAATGTAGTTAATTCAAATGGTGATAAGAGTAGTATCTATATTAAAGAAGGCGCTACAGTAGGACAAGCCATTATTAATGGTGATTCTACAAAGATAATGGGAAATGGTACATTAAGTTCAGTAGAGATTAAGGGAAGCAATGCAGGTGTTTATACTGATACTTCTAAAGATAAGATAGTAATAAGTGAAGATGCTAATAATGTATTTGTTGGAAGAGAAGAAAAGTATGAAATAAGTACAATAACTCTAAGACAACAAGGTGTAATTGAATTTACTTTAAATGAACCAACTAGTTCAAAAATAGAATTATCAGATCTTTCTATTATATGTCATGGTGGAAATACTATGAGTGTATTTAATATATCAACTAAAGATAATAAAACATACACATTAAATACATCATATTATAAAGATAATACGTATGAATTATATATAACATTACCAAATGGAAAAATAATTAGTAAGGAATTTGAGTATAGCTATAATCATCCTACAGCATCAAAGGTTATGTTAGATAGAACAAGCCAAACAGAAGCTATAATGGATGTGTATGGTGTTGATGAAGGTGGATATTTATACTATAAACTTGTAGAAAAAACAAAGTTCCGTTTCAATAAAAATGTAGATGTAGAAGATATAGAAGAAAATGGAACTAAGGTATATATTAAGACTGAATATAATGAGATTTCAATATCAGATTTAAAAGAAAATAAAGACTATGACGTATATTACGTTATGGAAGGTTTTGATGGAAGAACTTCTCCAGTTTATGGACCTCTTGAATTAGGGAAATATGAGGAGGAAACAGAAGGTGATGAGTATAAGTTAGTTTCAGCAGAAGAGGTTGTAGCTAATAGATTTGTATTTACATTTAATAAACCAGTTAAGGGAGAATTAAAATTAGAGGACTTTAGCATTATATGTCCAAGAGAATCAGCTCTTACTACTAAAGGTGCAAAGTTTATTGTAAGTTCAGATAAGCAAACTTATACTATAATTGTGCCAGATAACTATGGGCATAAGGATAATAAGTATACTGTTTCAGTAAATATGCCAGATGGAACCATTGTTGAAGGTTCATTTAAATCACATTTTAATCCACCTGCAATAACTGGGGATAATATAGACCATTATTCACAGAATAAAATAAAATTTGGATTTAATTCAGATGAATATGGAACGTTATATTATGGAGTATATGAATGGAATAATTCAGTATTTGTCGGAGATTCAACTACACCAATGGCTGAAGATGTGCTAAATGGTATAGTAGCAAGTACAAAAGTAGACTTATACTCTGGATATAATGAATTAGATATCGATTTATCAGGATATAAATTAACAAATAAATCTAGATTATGGGTTCTATTTGTTGATTATGATGGCAATTATCGTAAGGGGTTTGTAGATCACTTTAAAATACCAGAATTTATAGGAGAGCCTGATGGAGGAGAAGAAGATAAATCTTCATTAGATATTACAAATATAGAAGTATCTGAAGGGTGGATGGGTACTCTTTTAGAGTTAACATTTAACGAAGATTTAACTAGCACATTTGGGAAGGATGATATAAAGTTACAATCATTAAGTGGAGTAAATATAGGAAGATTCAATGTTACTACTTCATTCCCATCTGATAAACTTAATTATGCTAGTATAGAACTTATGGGATTATTCTTAGAGGTAGGAGATTACCGTATAACTATTGAAACATACGATTCAAAAGGTAATTCTGTTACTATAGTGAAAGAGTTTACAGTAGAATAAAATATGGAGATAATAGGAAGTTATTACAAAATTAATAGTTGTAATAACTTTTTATTTTTTTCTCTATAATATGAAAGGTATAATTAATTACTTATGAAAAGTATGAAGAAAAAAATATTAGTTAATATAGAAATAGAAAGCAGGGAATTTATTAGTCTTAGTAATTAATAAGTAATGGGGTATGTTTTAAGTAAAAATAATATCTTATTTAGATGAAATTTAATTTACTGGTTATACCATATAATGTAAAATTATTTTATAAGAGTATATAATAAAAATAAGATTATATGGGGGAGAGAATGTGGGGGAAATCAAGAAATCTAAGACAAGGGTAGTACTTATTGTTTTAGGGATCATATTGTTAGCTTTAGCTAGTTTCTATTTTATAAACCATAAGATTAAAGTAAAGAATAGTAAATTTATAACTATTCAAAGACCTAATAATTATTATTTAAGTTATCAAGAAGAGTTTAATGCAGTAAAGCTATATGATGAGAATTTCAATTTAGTAGAGACTAGAAGTGTAAAAAGTGGAGGTTTCTACTTTGATAACTTTGAAACAGATGATAAGTATTATTTAGTAGGGGAAACAAATCTTATTTCAATAGATAAGAAAACTAAGAAGGTTAAAGAAGTTGAGAATGGATTTTTAGAAGGTACGAGTTTTTATGTAGAAGAATATGATGGAGATTTAATTTTTTTAGATCAATCAACGGAAGAATTTGATAATGATTATGAATATAAAGTCCATGATGTTGGGAATTTTAATGGGGATGAAATAAAAACTTTTAAAGGAACTAAACCAATAATAAGTACTTTAGTGAAAGCAAATGATAAGTATTATTCAATAAGTTCAGACAATCTAATGGATACTTATGGAGAGTTAAATAAACAGTACATTGAAGTTTTTGATAATGAAGGTAATTTCTTGCATAGTAAAGAAATAGAAAATCCAAATGATACGTATGAATTTTTTAAATCTGGTAATAACGTATATGTAATAGCTAATTACAATCCAAGTAGTCTATTTAAATTTGATTTAGAAAAAGAGGAAATAGTTAAAGAACCTATTATGAGAGTTGAAGAAGCAGTGTTTCGTTATGAGGGAGAGGCTTTATATTTATCAAAGAGAAATGAGATTATGAAGGTAAATTTAGAGAATTTGCAGTTAGAGAAGGTATTTAATTCAACTGATTATTATGCGAATAAAGAAGATACTGAAGTATTCTTTTTTGCTACTAAAAATGCACAATTAGTTATTTTAAATAAAAAAGCAGAGAATGATATGATGGATATTGAAGGTCTCTATATTAGATCAAAAGGAGAAAAGGAATTTAGAAAGGCTGAAGGAGCGGCTATTATACGAGGATTGCCTGGTAGTATATTTATAGGAGACTTAAATTAAAATATTTAGTATTAGTTAATATAAGAAATGCATAAAATGCGAGCATATATTTGAAAAATATACGCTCGTATTTTATTTTTATCTATAATAATTAAATTATTTTCAATAAAAAACAAAAAACAATCTTGACTAAAACGAATAATAAATATAATATATAAAATATAATTCGTATTTTGTTAAATACTAACGAAAGATAGGAGACAAACTAATGATTGAAAAACTATTTAAACTTAAAGAGCGTGATACTAACATAAAAACGGAAGTAACAGCAGGTATAACTACATTTATGACAATGGCATATATTTTAGTACTGCAACCTATGTTTATGGGAGCAGCTGGAATGGATGTTGGAGCTGTAATTGTTGTAACAGCGATTTTATCAGCAGCATTTAGTATATTTATGGGACTTTACACAAACTTACCTTTTGCTTTAGCACCAGCTATGGGAAGTAATGCATTCTTTGCTTATACTTTAGTTGCAGGTGGAGTAGTTAATTGGGAGACAGGCTTAGGAATGGTATTTATTTCAGGAGTTGTATTCATCCTTTTAACTATATTTGGTTTAAGAGAAGTTATAGTAAATTTAATACCTAAGAACATTAAGTATGCAATAGGAGTTGCAGTTGGATTTTATATAGTACTATTAGGCTTTAAAAATGGAGGCTTAATGACTTTAGAAGGCGGAAGCATTGCTATGGGAGATGTTAAATCACCAGGAGTTTTACTTACAATAATAGGGTTAGTAATAGTTGTATTCCTACAAGCAAGAAACATTAAAGGTGGAGTATTAATTGCAATAATATTAACAACATTAATAGGAATTCCAATGGGAATTACAAGTGTTCCTGAAAGACTAGTTACAATGCCACCATCAATAGAACCAATAGCATTTAAACTTGATATTATGGCAGCATTAAAGTGGAGCTTTTTCCCACTAATGTTTACATTCTTTGTAGGAGATTTCTTCTCTACTTTAGGAACTTTATTAGGTGTTTCTGCAAAGGCTGATCTTTTAGATGAAAATGGAGATTTACCAGAAATAAACAAACCTTTCTTAGTAGATGCCATTGCAACAGTAGTTGGAGCAGTAATGGGTTCTACAGTAGTGACAACTTATATTGAATCAGCAGCTGGAGTTGAAGAAGGTGGTAGAACTGGATTTACTGCAGTAGTAACAGGAATATGTTTTGCACTTACAGTATTTATTACACCAATTGCAGGAATGATACCAAGTGAAGCAACAGCACCAGCCTTAATATTAATTGGATTATTAATGATTACAGGAGTTAAAAATATAGAATTTAATGATTTTACAGAAGCTTTTCCAGCTTTTGCAACAATTACTTTTACAGCTTTCACTTCAAGTATATCAAATGGTATAAGTATAGGAATTATATCTTACATGATTACTAAAGTAATGGCAGGAAGATTTAAAGATTTAAACTGGGGAATATATATACTATGTATTCCACTAATAGCATATTTTTTTGTAGTATAGGAGAAATAAAATGAAAATATTATCTAGGGATAAAAGGGGATTAATAGAAGCAGCTATAGGAAAGAGACCTTGCGATTTAGTTATTAAAAATGCAAGTATAGTTAATGTTTTTACTGGTGAGATATACAGTGGTCATATAGGAATATATGCTGGATTTATAGCTCATATATCTACAGCTATAGATAATCAGGATATGTTAGATATAGAAGGAAAACAATATTATGATGCTAAAGGTAAGCATGTAATACCAGGACTTATAGATAGTCATATACATATTGAAAGTACTCTTATGACTCCAAGAAACTTTGCAAAGGAAGTAATACCATATGGAACAACAACTGTGGTAACAGATCCTCATGAAATTGCAAATGTTCATGGAATAAGAGGAGTTAAGTACATGCACGATAGTAGTGAAGATCTTCCGATGAGACAATATGTACTAGCACCTTCTTGTGTACCAGCTGTTTTAGGCTTTGAAAATGCAGGAGCTGAGTTTTTCGCAGAAGAAATTGAAGAAATGCTAGACTTAGATAGAGTTCTTGGCTTAGGAGAAGTTATGGACTTTATAGGAGTTGTTGAAAATAGTGATAGAATGGTTAGCATATTAGAAAAAGCTGAAAAGAGAGGATCCTTTATTCAAGGACATGCACCTTTCTTAAGTGGAAGAATGCTATCAGCTTATTTATGTGGAGGGGCTACCACTTGTCATGAAAGTAGAACACCTAAGGAAGCAAGAGATAAGCTTAGAAATGGTATGTATGTAGATGCAAGAGAAAGTTCAATATCTAAGGATGTCACTGAAATAGTAAAGGGTGTAAAAGACTTTAGATATTTAGAGAATTTAACTTTATGTACTGATGATAGAGAAGCAGATGAAATACTTAAGAGTGGGCATATGAATGATGTAGTTAGGACTGCAATAAAAGCTGGACTTCATCCAATTGATGCAATAAAAGCTGCAACTTTAAATTCAGCAAGAGAAATAGGAGTAACTAATTTAGGAGCTATAGCACCAGGCTATGTAGCAGACTTAGTAGTTTTAGAGGACTTAGAAGACGTGAAGGTTAAATCTGTAATCTTCGAAGGTGAGTTAGTTGCTGAAAATGGTACTTTATTAAAGTCTATAGAAGATAAGAAGTATGATATAGAATTAGAAAATTCAGTTCATGTTGATAATCTATCTTTAGAAGATTTTAAATTAAAGGCACCAATAGAAAATGGGAAAATAAAAGTAAATGTTATTAGATATGAAAGTCAAAGATCTTCATCCACTAAAATAGTTGAAGAAGTTGTAGATGTTAAAGATGGGTATGTATCATTAGAAGATAATGATGATTTAAGATTTGTTATAGTTATTAATAGGCATGGAAAGTTAGACACAAAGGCAATAGGATTAGTAAGAGGTTTTGGTATAGATAAAGGTGCTTTAGGAAGTACAATTTCTCATGATAGCCATAACTTAACTATAGTATATAAGGATATAAATGAAGCCTTTAAGGTAGCAGAAGACTTAATATCTATAGGTGGAGGAATAAGCTGTGCTATAGATGGAGAGATAAAAGAGCATATTCAATTAGAAGTTGCAGGACTTATGACAACTAAAGATGCTTCAGAAATAGCTGTAGTTGCAGAAAAAATGAAGGAGATTCTTAGAGGAATGGGGTTAAATGAAATAAAAAATCCTCTATTAAGAATAGTTACTTTAGCACTTCCTGTAATACCTGAAGGTAAGATGTCAGACCTTGGATTAATAAATGTAAATAAAAAAGAAATAGTAAATATTTTTAAAAATTAAAGAAATGAGCTGTCGGAAAAGTCAGCTCAACTAAAGATAATTTTATTTTAAAAACTCCTTTAGGAGTTTTTTTCATTAATTTTTCATTTTGAATTCTACATTCTAATTTTTGAGAAGAAACATTTTTGTTTTATATTTTATAATGATAAAATTATATAGATTTAACTAATGAAAATTTTAAGTAGGTGAGAATTTTGATTAATATATTAAAAAAATCTATAAGGCTAATAATAGGCTTTATTTTATGTGCAAGTTCTACAGTATTTATGTTAAATTCAAATCTTGGACTATCACCCTGGGATGTTTTTCACCAAGGAATATCAAATGTAACAGGGTTGACGATTGGACAAGCTAATATACTTTCTAGTGTGGTAGTAATAATAATTGGTATAGTACTTAGTCAAAGGATAGGTATAGGGACATTATTTAATATTATAATGGTTGGAAAGTTTGTAGATATAATTAATGAAAGCAATATAATACCTGTAGCAAACAATTTCTTTGTAGGAATTGTTATGATGATTATTGGTATGTTTGTGATGGGATATGGATGTTACTTATATATAGGTTGTGAGTTAGGCTGTGGTCCTAGAGATGGGGTAATGGTAGGCTTAAGTAGCAAATTAAATAAGCCCATTAAATTAATTAGGGGCAGTATAGAAATATTAGTTTTAATAATAGGCTTTATTTTAGGTGGAAAAGTTGGAATAGGAACTTTAATAAGTGCTATTTCTATTGGGTATTGTATTCAGATAGTATTTAAGTTGAAGAACTTTGATGCAGTAAATGTAAGACATAAATCGATTATGGAATCTACAAAATTATAACTTACAAGAAGTTGAAGTATGTAATAATTTGTCATACGATTTTTGTTAATTAATTTCCTGGAAAATTATACAATTAATATATATTTGTTTTTCCCTTTAAGAATATAAAAGAGGAAAAATACATATAAATTAATTATTTAATAAAAGGGGGATCATATTATGCAAGAATATGATAAGCAATTAACTACGGTAAATAATAGTACCAATGGGATGGCGATAGCTGGATTTGTGTTAGGTCTTATTTCATTAATTATCAATTTGTTTTGGATACCTTCAATATTAGGAATAGTTTTCTCAGCTGTTGGACTAGCTCAAATATCAAAAAGTAATCAAAAAGGAAAGGTATTTGCAATTGTTGGATTAGTAGCAAGTATTGTAAGCATAATATTTGCAATATTAGCTTTGGTGGCTTTATTTAGTCTGTAAAAAAGAATACTATATAAGAAGAAAGCTATTAGAGACTGTTTGTTAACAGTCTCTTTATTAATTTATTTGACTATAATTCAATAAAGAATCATATAATAAATATTGAGATTATTTTCAACGAAAACAAAATATTTCTTTAAAAGTTAAAAATTATATATTTTACATATAGTATATTTTTTTATGAAATTATTGCTATAATAGGAAGAGGATATATTACAAAAATGGCCTTTAAAAATATAAATATGCAATTAATTAGGAGGTAATATAATGAAGGTTGAAATAAACGGAGCTCAAATGAAAATTTTAAGAGAATATTTTGATAATTACGAGGATGATAAGGTAAAATTAACTGTTTTAGATGACAAAAATAGAATTAAAACAGTTTATTCAGCTGAAACAGAACTAGATGCTAATGCATTAGAAGCACATTTAAAGAGTGGATTTAAAGCTCATTCTAAGATAGCAGCAACTTTATACTATACAATAAAAGTAATCTAACATAAAACTTGGGTGCATTTTTGTAAACTTTAATAAAATACTAGTCTTGTAACATAATAAGAATATAAACATAAATGGCTTTAATCTTAATAAGATTAAGGTCATATTTTTTTATTTAAAATGGGTTAATTCTCAATTAAGATTAACTATCTATAGATTTACATATTTTTATCTATGAAATTAACAAAATAAAGATAACAATATGTTACATAAATAAAACAAATTATAAAAAATAAGATTTGTTTTATTGAGTTATAAAAAGAAGTCTTTAAAATGAAATTATTGTAAAATTAAGTTAAAGCTAATTTTCAATAATTGATTAGGAGGAATATGGTATGTATAAAGTAGAGATAAATGGAGTTCAAATGAAATTCATAAGAGGATTTTTTGATAACTATGAAGATGATAAGGTTAAATTAACAGTTCTAGATGATAAAAATAGAATTAAAATAATTTACTCAGCTGAAACAGAACTGTCAGCTGCAGATTTAGAAAGACATTTAAAATCAGAATTTAAGAGTAAATCAGCTTATGGTACGAGCCTTTACTATACAATAAATGTAAAATAATAGATTGATTTGAATTAAATTTATTTTTATAATGGAGGATTAATTAATGAAGTTTGTAAAAGATTTTTTGTTTGGTGCAGCATCTGCTTCATATCAAGTAGAAGGTGCATGGAATGAAGATGGAAAGGGACTATCTAATTGGGATGTATTTTCTAAGATACCTGGAAAAACCTTTGAAGGTACAAATGGGGATGTAGCAGTAGATCATTATCATAGATATAAGGAAGATATAAAATTAATGGCAGAAATGGGATTAGAATCTTATAGGTTTTCTATTTCATGGCCGAGAATTATTCCAGATGGTGTTGGAGAAGTAAACCCTAAGGGAATAGAATTTTATAATAATATAATTAATGAGTGTTTAAAATATGGGATAGTTCCATTTGTAACATTATATCACTGGGATTTACCTCAAGTTTTAGAGGAAAATGGGGGGTGGATTAATAAGGAAACAGTGGATGCGTTTGCAAAGTATTCAGAGGTATGCTATATGGCTTTCGGAGATAGGGTTAAACACTGGATTACTTTTAATGAAACCGTTGTATTCTGTGGATTAGGATATTTAGCAGGAGCTCATCCACCAGCAATAGTTGGTGATATAAATAAATATTTTCAAGCAACTCATAATGTATTTTTAGCTCATGCAAAAGCTATTGAAGTTTATAAATCGTTAAAGCAATATGGGGAAATTGGAATTACCCATGTATTCTCTCCAGTATTTAGTATAGATGAAAAAGAAGATAATATTTTAGCAGCTAAACATGCTAATGAACTTGAATTAAACTGGTTTTATGATCCGATATTAAAAGGAGAATATCCTAAATATGTTGTTGATAATCTTACAAAGAATGGCATAAATATAGATTGGTCAGATGAAGAACTAGAAATAATAAAAAATGCTGCGGATAAAAATGATTTTATAGGATTAAATTATTATCAACCACAAAGAGTTATGAAAAATTATATTTATGAAGAAGTTGAAAGAAGTAGAGAGGATTCTACAGGGGCTCCTGGAAATCCATCCTTTGATGGGTATTATAGAACTGTTAAGATGAAAAACAAAATTTACACTAAATGGGGGTGGGAAATATCACCTGAAGCATTTTTAGAGGGTCTAAGAATGTTAAAGGATAGATACGGAGATATAAAAATATATATAACAGAAAATGGATTAGGTGATGAAGATCCAATTATAGAAGGCGAGATAATGGATATCCCTAGAATAAAGTTTATAGAAACGCATTTAAAAGTAGTTAAAAATGCAATTAAAGAAGGAATTAATATAAAAGGCTATTATGCATGGTCTGTAATAGATTTATTAAGTTGGCTCAATGGATATAAGAAGCAATATGGATTTATATATGTTGACCATAAGGACAATTTAAAAAGAAAGAAAAAAGCTTCGTTTTATTGGTATAAGAATATTATAAAAACAAGAGGAGAATACATTTAAATTTATATAAGATCAAATCGGCTGAAGTCTTGACATAATAGACTTCAGCTTTTTAAATTAGTATTTTTTGTAAATGTATATAAGGAATAATTATAGAAATAAAATTGAATATTTAAATATAAAGGTTCATAATTATATAAAAAGGGGTGTAGGTATGTTTAGTTATAATAGGATACAAAGTCTTAATGAACTCGAACTATCCTTATATAATTACATTATGAAAAATAGTGAAAAAGTTATTTATATGAGGATAAGAGAAGTAGCCAATGAGGCTCATGTTTCAACTACTACTATATTAAGGTTTTGTAAAAAATTAGATTGTGAAGGATTTTCAGAATTTAAGATTAAATTTAAAATGTACTTAGAACAATCCAGAGGAAATAGTTTAATAGATAATACTTCGATGATAATAGATTTCTTAAAAAAGGCTCAAGGGAAGGAATATATAGAAAAAATTGATTTGGTATGTAATGAAATAAACAAGGCTAGCACTATTATATTTATAGGAATAGGATTTTCTGGAATACTATCTAAATATGCAGCCAGATACATTGCTGCTGTTGGGAGAAATGCTATTTATATAGATGATCCATTTTATCCATTAAATTCTAAATATAGTGATAATTATGTTGCAATAGCATTTTCAGTTTCTGGAGAAACGCCAACAGTTATAGAGAATATAAATTCCCTTAAGGAAAAGGGATGCAAGGTAGTAAGTATTACAAATAATGAAGATTCTACATTAGCAAAAATATCAGACATTAATATTGGATATTATGTACAGCAAGAAAAAACAGAGAGCAATGATATTACAACACAAATACCGGCATTATATATTATAGAAACCATAGGTAGAAAATTATATAAAAATTATAAAGGATAGAGTAATCTATCCTTTTTTTATTGTATTGAAAACCACTGGCTATGCCAGTGGATAAAATGGCTTAAGCTCTGAACAGAAAAAACTCCTATGATATAATTGCAACGACTGACA
>JAHAIU010000225.1 GCA_018372555.1 Clostridium sp. | reverse complement strand
CCTTTTACTTCTTCAAAATCCTTATTTTCATAAAGAATTCCAATCGTATCATTTGCTCTTAATGCTCCACTAGTAAAGTACTTTTCAGCTTCTGGATAAATTATCTTTTCTTTCAACAAAGCTAATTCTTCTATTCCTTTTTCACTTAAAGGTAGATCTGTAAACCCACAATATAGCTTATTTTCATTTGCTAATGTTTTTCCATGCCTTAATAAATATAAATTTAGTTTCTTCATTTTTTAATCTCCATAGGAATTCCACAAAAAACTCTATACACTTCATTAGCTTCCTTGCTTATTTCCTGCAATAATTTCCCTGTAGTTTCTCTCCAAACTCTATCTTCTTTTTTTAAAGGCACTATTCCTTCAGAAATATCATCACAAATAATTATTTTATCTTTAAACATGTTAATATTATCTTTAAAATATTTAACTATATCTTTATTTTCTAAAGCGTATTTATAAGTTAAATTATGTAGCTTATATATTACCTTCTTAGAATAATCTATTTCTTCTATTCCTTCATTATTAATAGTAAATATAGCTTCTTCCTTAATGTTATATCTTTCTGTTACAAAACTTAATTTGCCACTATAAGCTCCACCAAAAACTAAAATCAAAAGTTTCACCTCTCTTTAACTAATGGATAAAATAAATAATCCTACAGCCTCTGCTATTACTAATCCATATCCTGCAATATCTCCTGACATTCCACCAAGCTCCTTAATACTTTTCTTTACTGATATTATCGCTGATAAAATTATAAATCCACCTAAAATAAGTCCTTTAATTCCTAATAAATATACTAGTCCAATTAACGCCAGTATTAAGAAAGATAAAATTACTACAATATCTACTTTACCAGTACCAGTTTTAAAGTAACTTCCCAGTGAACTTTCCTTCATAGTATCCTTTTTTAAAAGCATATATCCCATTAAAGCTCTAGATATAATAGGTATAATAATTATCCCCATAATATTCTTATTTCCTTCGATTATTGCATATACTGAAGAAAAATTTAATATAAATAATATTCCTAAAGATATAACTGAAAAGGCTCCTGTATTTGGATCCTTTAAAATCCTTATTTTTTCTTTTCTATCTCTTCTTGATAATAGAGCATCGCTAACATCCATAAAACCATCTAAATGTAGCATTCCCGTTATAATAAAAGGAGCTATCATCGTTAATGCCGTAATAATAATTAATGGCAGGTTAAAATAATTTGATATAAAGTAAACTAAATAATTAAGTGATCCAACTATAAGCCCTATAAGCGGATATAATTTCATCATATGACATACAGCATTATCTTCCCAAACCTTATATGGTGTCGGAATAATGGTAAACATACTTACATCCATAATGAATCCTTTAAATAAATTTTTCATTTGAAAATCCTACCTTTTCTTTACCTTTGTGAATAATAATATTGCTAAAAGATGATTCAATAACTACATCAGAAAATTTGGCTATAGATATATTTAAATTTCCAAGCTCTTTTCTAAAATTATCAGTATAATCATCATACTTAATGGAATCACTAAATAAATAATCTGAAACAATCACCATATTCTTGGGAATATCCTTAATTTTTACTAATCCATCTAGTATTTTATCATGAACTTCATTTATAAAATCTCCGTCTTTAAACATTTCATTAGTAACTAAAGCTGTAATGCTATCAAGCATAACTGTATCTAAACTTTTAAAGTTCATTCCTACTTCTTCAATATTTACATTTTTCTCTATTGTAATAAAGTCAAAGCCTTCCCTTTCTTTAATATGATTATCTATTCTACTCATATCCTCATTATCATTGGGTTTCATTGTTGCTATATAAAATAAATTTCCATTAGACTCTTCTAAATACTTAGCTATTCTTTGAGATAGCATTGACTTTCCACTTTTAGAGCCACCTACTACTAATATTATCATATAACCTCCCCTACTTAGTTAAAGTATTAACTTTATAGCTACTTTCATCTCTAATCTCTTCTAAATAACTAGGATCAATTTCTGCTTCTTGAAATGTTGCCATATTACTCATCATTGCACAAGCAGAACTTACTATTGAAAATGCTATAGGACAGCCACTTCCTTCACCTAACCTCATATCTAAATTAAGCATCGGTTCAAGATTCATTTCTTTAATTGCTAAATTATATCCTATTTCCTTAGATAAATGAGAAGGTATTAAATAATCAATTACAAATGGTGATAATCTAGTAGCACATAGAGCTGCTACCGCAGAAATAAATCCATCAATTACTACCGGAATTTTATAATATGAAGCTCCTAAAAATACTCCAATCATGCCAGCTATATCAAATCCCCCAACTTTTGCTACAATATCAATAGGATCTTTTGAATCAGGATTATTTATTTCTAATGCTTTTCTAACTACTTCCTTCTTTTTATTAAAAGCCTCTTCTGTTAAACCTGATCCCTTTCCTACTACATCATCAATACTACAGCCAATTAAAGATTTTAAAACTGCACTGCTTGTAGTAGTATTACCTATTCCCATTTCTCCTACCCCTATAATTTCATATCCCTTCTCACTTACTATTTTAACTGTATCTATTCCTATCTGAATTGCTTTTAAACATTCCTCTATAGACATAGCAGGACCCTTAACTATATTGCTTGTACCTTTTCTTATTTTTCTATTAATTGCTCCTGGAACTTCTATATCAGAATTAATTCCTATATCAACTACTATTAAATCAGTATTATTAGCTTTAGCTAAAGCTGCTACCCCTGTCTTTCCTCTAGAAAAATTAATACTTTGAGCTAAAGTTACATATTGAGGAGCTGAAGCCACACCTTCTTCTACAACTCCATTGTCAGAGGAAAGTATAATCACACATCTCTTATTAATTTCATTATTAATCTCTCCAGTTATTCCAGCTAACTTTATTGCTATTTCTTCAAGTTTACCTAGACTTCCAAGAGGTTTAGCCAAAGAGTCAACTCTTTCTTTAGCTGCTTCAATAGCCTTCTCATTTCTTCCTCCTATACTATTAATAATTTTTAAAACTTCTTCTTTATAATCCATTATATCCCTCTTTTATCATTTCTTTTTGTCACGATATATTAACTTTAGAATAAAATTAATCAAATGACAACAATAAAAAGTGATCCTTTTATAATTTCCTAAAAAACAATAAATTCACAGTTCTCAATTTAAAACTGTGAATTTTATTAGCTATTTGATTTTATTATTAAGATCTCATCTGTTCTTGGGTATATATCTCTTCTGCTTGAGATTTTTATCTTTATATTGTCCAATTCTATATTATTTAAATTAATTTCTAATTCATCTTCCTTCATAAATACATTTTTTGCTTTAGTTATTATATTTTCATTATTAGATGAATCCATAACATTATAAATTTCATAACTTATTATGTCACCTTTTGTTATGGGCAATGCTACTTTATTTATTGTAAAGGTATTCGTAAATTTATATAAAAACTCTCTTGTATAAAGTTTATTATTATAGGCGTAAGATTTATTAAATAGATCATTAATACTGGATTTATGAATTCTAAAGACTTCATTATAATTACAATAGCCGTCATATAATACAGAAGTTGATAGAATATCATCTAATTCAATAAAACTCATATTAAGCCTCCTTTAATCTAACAACTTATCCTTTATCCTTAATATTATGTAAAATTATTCTCTAATTATATTCTTATCCTAATTACTGTAATTTGAAAGTCCTATTTTCATTAAAAATAGTCATAAAATAACAGGACCTTCGTCCTATTATCAGTATTTTTGTATTTTTTTGTATAAATATCACTATATTTCGCAACTATTTTATAATTAAAAATTTACGTAAACTATTTAATTTCCTAAAAAAATAAGGACTGTTTCATAAACAATCCTTTTAGAATTAAAAAGTAGCTATTACAAAAACAGCCACAATTAATTATTCATTCTTAATTTTATACTATAAGTTAGTCCATTAAATCTTTAATATATCTTTTATAGCTTCTACAACACCATTTTCATCATTTGTTTTTGCAATAAATCTAGAAGCTTTCTTTAAATCATCATGTCCATTCTCCATAGCATAACTATAATATCCTTCTTTCATCATCTCTAAATCATTAAGATAGTCTCCAAATACCATAGTTTCTTCATAAGAAATTCCAAGATCCTTCTTTATCTTATCTAAGGCTATTCCCTTATTAGCACCTTTTTTAGTTATATCTAGCCATATTTCTCCTGAAACTGTAACTTGAAGCTTATCCTTATAGTCATTGTAATAATTGTTGCTATTAAACTCAGATCCTGAAAAATCACAAATAGTAATCTTTAATACCTCATCCTCTATCTTAGTTAAATCTTCAACTATTTCATATCTTTCATAATACTTCTTAGTTTCTCTAACTATTCTTTCATCATTACTTTCTATATAAGCTGAATTTTTCCCACAATAAACTACATAAGCATTGTCTATCTTTCTGCCTATATCTATAAGATCCATAGCTATATTTCTATCTAATGAATTTACAAGCAGCTCTTTTCCCTTATATAATACATAAGTTCCATTTTCTGCTATAAACATCATCTTATCTTTTACCTTATCAAACTTCTTTAATAAATTATAATATTGCCTTCCACTAGCAGCTGCAAAAATTATATTTTTTTCTATTATCTTAGGAAAAATCTCAAAAAACTCTTCACTTATTTCGCCTTTAGAATTTAATAAAGTTCCATCCATATCTGTCGCAATTATTTTTATCATTAGCAGTCACCTCATTACTTACTTCTTTTGTATTAAAAATTATTTTAAAATATTAATTATCAAAATACTATCTGTTTCACAAACTAAAATTAAAA
>JAHAIU010000224.1 GCA_018372555.1 Clostridium sp. | reverse complement strand
CTTCTTCATCTAAATATTCTCTTATTAGATTTGTATGATATTTAGCATCTAAATTATCTGTTTCTGAATCAATATTTTCTAATACTATTATTATACGGTCTTTTTTTATATCATATTCCATATTTGAAGTAAAACCATCAATTAACCCACTATGGCTTATAATATTATCTTTTACAAAAAGCCCATAACCATAATCATCTATCTGAGTTATCATTTCCTCATAAGATTTCCTTGTTATAATATCACCTTTATGTAACTTCCTACTCCAACGAAATAAATCAAAAATATTAGAATAAATTGCACCAGCAGCATAAGTAAATTCAGGATTAGCTACTATTTCTCCTGATTCATCACTTCCATGTCCCTTAGCATCAGAATTTAATGGTATTATACTACTACTTTCCATTTTACATGGTTTAAATATATATTCTTCTAAATAATCTCCAAAAGACATACCACTTACTTCTTCAATTATTAATCCAAGCAAATAATAATTTGTATTACAGTAATCATATTCTTCATCTGGCTCAAAGAGTAACTCAGTTAAATATAGATTTTTCAATATTATTTCTGATGACCACCTATAATCTTCAACATATTTATCATAATAAACATTACTTTCATACTCTTTAAGAATATTTTTAGTATCTTCGTCTCTCATAAATAAATCTAATTCATTAAGATAATCAGGAATACCAGATCTCATTTGCAATAAATTCTTTACTGTAATTTTATTACTATACTTATAATCTGGAAAATACTTATCTATAGTTTCATCAAGGCTAATTTTATTTTGTTCAACTAATTGCATTATAGCTGTTGCAGTAAACTGTTTTGTATTTGAAGCAATAGCAAATCGTGTTATCAATTTGTTTTCTATTTTCTCTTCAGCATCAGCATATCCATATGCTTTTGCAAATACAATCTCATCTCCATCTGCTATTAATACTGTACCTTGAAATTTCTTATTGAATGCTTCATCATCTAGTAGTTTTTCTAAATTTTCATATCCTGGTTCCACAATTCCCTTACCATTTTTATCTACTTTACTTATTTCCTCATTTACAATTACATTATTGTTGTTATCTACAGTTGTTTTATTACATGAAGTTAAAGTTAACATGCAACTATAAATAAATAATATTACTAATAGTAAATATCTTTTTTTCATAATTCCTCCACTGTATTTTTCTTACATATTTATCTTAACATCTATTCGTAATAATTTATAGTTAACATTTACTGAACTTCATTATATATTTAAGAAATTTAATATCTTTATTTTCTTTCATAATAAAATTAACTTTAAATCAAATTCAACTAAAAAAAGCTTATTAATACTCAAAATAATGTATTAATAAGCTTTTTTTAATATTTTAATTCCAAACTTCACTTGCTATTTCTTTAACTAATTTTAACTTTGCCCATTGTTCTTCTTCTGTAATCTTATTTCCCTCTTCTGTTGATGCAAAACCACATTGTGGACTTAAGCATAATCTTTCTAATGGGATATATTTTTCAGCTTCTCTTATACGATTTATTATATTTTCTTTACTTTCAAGTCTAGGTGTTTTTGTAGTTATGAGTCCTAATACTACTTTTTTATTTTCACTTACATATTCTAATGATTCGAACCCACCTGATCGCTCATCATCAAATTCTAAATAAAACGCATTTACATTTTCATTTGCAAAAAGATCTTTTGCTACTCTATCATATGCCCCTTGGCAAGCCCATGTTGAATGGAAATTTCCACGGCATATATGAGTATTAATTACCATATCCTTAGGTTTACCTTCGATAGCAAGATTATTTATTTTAATTAATTTTTCAATAACTTTTTGTAGTCCATCTTCATTTGTTCCAAGAATGAAGCAAGCATTTGGATCAACACATACCCCCCATGTACAATCATCAAATTGAAGATTTTTACATCCAGCTTGGTATAAGTCATGTATTACTTTTTTATACCCTTCTGCAATATCATTAATAAGTTCTTCTTCATTAGGATAAATTTCTCTAGTCTTTTCTATATTATCTGTAGTAATCATTTGAAATAAAAACTGTGCTGGTGCAGGTATTGTTTGACGTGCAACTGTATTTTTATCTTCAAATTGTTTTACAAATTTAAAATGTTCTACAAATGGATGCTTATCAACAGAAACTTTTCCTATAAGAAATGTATCATCAATTAGTGCTGGTTCTCCGTGGAATGGAATACCACTTTCTGTTTTTTTATGCCCCACTCCATTAAATGCCCACATAAAATCAAGATGCCATGAACTTCTTCTAAATTCTCCATCTGTAATAACAGGTAGTCCTACATTTTTTTGTTTTTTAATTAACTCTGTAATAGCTTTATCTTCTATATTTTTTAATTCTTCATTATTAATCTTTCCATCTAAATAGTCTTTTCTAGCTTTCTTTAAATAATCAGGTCTTAAAAAACTTCCAACAATATCAAATTTAAAAGGTGAATCTTTACTCATATTATTTCTCTCCTGTCCCTATTTATATTATAAATTTAGTATAGATTAATTTTTTATTATTTAAAAATACAAAAAAATATGCGTTTGATATAGCTTTAAACTATATCAAGCGCATGTTTTATTCATAATGCTATATTCATTTATAAGCTTCAAAATAGCTTTTACTACATATAGTCACTAACATGATTCTTTAAGAATTCCATATATGCCTTCCCGTATCTGCTTAGAGACATATTCTTTTGTACAATAGTTCCAATACACATATATTCATCTACCTTAAGCGGCCTTGCGATTATATTTTCACCATTAAGCTCTTTACTTATTACACCAGAGCTTACAGTATATCCATTTAAGCCAATAGCAAGATTAAATAGAGTCGCCCTATCCCTTACCTTTATATTTTTATTGCGATCAAGAGTGCTTAAAATTTCCTCTGAAAAATAAAAAGAATTATAATCCCCCTGTTCAAATGAGAGATATGGATACTCTTCTAAATCTTCTAATGTAATTATATCAAATTTAGCAAGTGGATGTTTTGAACTAATAAATACATGAGGTTTTGCAATAAATAGTTTCTCAAACACCAAACCATTTTGTTTAATAATTTTCATAATTACTTCCTCATTTTTAGATGAGGTATATAAAATTCCTATTTCACTTTTTAACCTACTTACATCATCAATAATCTCATAAGTTTGAGTTTCTCTAATAGTAAAATCATAGTTATTTCCACCAAATTCTCTAATAACATCTACAAATGCATTTACAGCGAAAGAATAATGTTGAGTAGATACTGAGAATCTTGGACTTTGTTTCTTTACATTTAAAAACTTTTCCTCTAAAAGATTAAACTGTTCTAGAACTTGTCTAGCATAGGCAAGAAACTCATTTCCTTCATTTGATACTATAATTCCCTTATTAGTTCTATTAAATATAGTAATTTGCATTTCTTCTTCTAACTCTTTAATGGCATTAGTTAAGCTTGGCTGAGAAATAAATAATTCCTTTGCAGCACTACTAATTGTTCCCTTATCTGCAACGGTGACTACATATTTTAATTGCTGTAATGTCATAACTTCTCATCTCCTTATACTTATTTATTATATAAGATATTATGGTTAATTTGAAGTTTTTGGCTATTTATATTTTGTATTTAACATCATTTACGAGTATATTATTTACGAATAAAGTGCTAATAACAATTCAATAAGTTATAGATTCATTTATTATGCTAACTTTTATTTATAGATATATTTTAATTTAAAAGAGTTACCTAATTCATATACTAGCTTTAATATACTTACTACTTTTTTCTTCAATAATTTAAATAATTAATTGAGCTACTGCTTGACAAGTAACTTACTTCTCCTTTTATTTAATTTTATTATAAAAAAAGTTTTCCAATTAATAACTATATTTTCGTTTATCAGTTTAAACCCTTCGGTTAATACAAAAATACACAGAACCTTTGGGCTCCGTGCTTATTTAATAGTATCTATACAAGCTTTATTTATTATACTTATCTATAAGTTCTAAAAACTCATTATTACCCTTTAAAAATTCTAATTCATTATCTGTATCATTTTTAAGTGCATTTAAAAAGCTGGAGAAAAAAATCTCATTACTATCCCCTTTATTTTCTTTAGGTTTTATATGTTTATATAATTTAGAATTTGATATATCCCACTTCTTCCTCATTGACTCTAACATCTTATCTAAAATAGGAATTAAATTTTCAGTATCTTTTTGTACTGAATACAAGTGGAAATATGCTGCATATGAATTATAATCCCAAAAATCAAATAATTCTATTGCTTTTTCTATAACTTCTGCAAAGTACTTAGCGTCCTCGTTACGATTTTCCTTTAAAGCAATTTCCATCATAAATCTTAAAATAGTTAACATCTCATTTCCTTTAGATATTAATTTACTTTCAAAAAGCTCTGAAGCCTTATCAAATTTTTCATCTTTAATGAAAAGATTACCTTGTAGTTGAGTCTTATCATAAGTAATGTTAGGAAGCTTATCTATACAATCTTGTGCCTTTTCATATTCTTCCCTTCCTAAGTATTTATTAATTAGCATAGAAGTTGCTTGATTAGCAATCTCAATATCGCTACTATTAGATGCTTTTACATATAATTTTTCAATATCTTTCTCATAAGCTTCTATATTTTGAATTGAAAACATAAATAAACTACCTTCAAGTATTGTTGCTATATTTAAAATTAACTTATCACAGTTTGGATACTCATGAATCTTATCCATTGCCTTTTCATAACCTATATCAAAACCTTCACTTCTGATTATTTCCACTAATTTATTTAAAAAGTCTCCTATTTCAATATCAGTTAAATCCTCTTTAAAAGAAAGTA
>JAHAIU010000223.1 GCA_018372555.1 Clostridium sp. | reverse complement strand
TTTATAAATCAAGATTATGATGTAATATGTGTTAATTTAGTTGATAGAACAGCAGCAGCTACAATAATAGATAAAGCGAAGTCCGCAGATATTCCATTAATTTTTTTTAATAGAGAGCCTGTAGAAGAGGATATGAATAGATGGAATAAGGTTTATTATGTAGGAGCACAAGCAGAACAATCTGCTAGATTACAAGCAGATATTGTATCTGAACGATGGATTTCTAATAAGGAGTTATATGATAAGAATAAAGACGGAATAATTCAATATGTTATGCTAGAGGGGGAACCTGGTCACCAGGATGCACTTATAAGGACAGAGTATTGTATTAGATCTCTGAATGAAAAGGGAATACAATTAGAAAAGTTAGCAGATGATAGCGCTAATTGGCAAAGTGATCAGGCAAATAGTAAAATGATCCAATGGATTAAAGAGTTTGGGGATAAGATAGAAGTAGTATTTAGTAATAATGATGTTATGGCTTTAGGGGCTATGTATGCTATAAATTCTAATAGCGACTTAATTAAAAAGCCTATAGTTGTTGGTATAGATGGAATTAAAGAATCTATGGAATCAATAAAAGCTGGAGAGATGACAGGAACTGTTATAAGTGATGCAAATGCTCAAGCAGAAGCTATTTTTGAAATAGCAATAGATGTAGCAAAAGATGGTTCTTTAGAAAATATAAGTGATATGGAGAATGGTAAATATAAAAAGTTACCACATACTAAAGTAACTATAGATAATGTAGATGAATATTTAAAATAGTAAAGATAAATATTGAGAGAGATGTTTTAACACTGTATATTAGATAGTGTTATAATGTCTTTTTTCTATGATTAAATATAAATAAAATATTTATATTTAATATTATTTCAAATACATATTTAATATATACTATTCTATTGACAAGGGAAATAAAAATGATTATAATTAAATCATAGTATTCCGATATGAATAAAACAAAGATAAGGAGAGTAGTTAATAAGTATTATTAAAGAGAGGGTTAATTTGCTGAGATAACCTATAATATTATTAATGAAATGCACCTTTGAGTTTAATCCTTGAATAAAGTAGGGGGTTATGGGTTCTCCCATTATAGAGATAAGGTGTTTTTTGTACCTAAGATGAGATGGATTTTATATCTAATCAGAGTGGAACCGTGGAAGATGATCTTCTGCCTCTGTATTTACAGAGCAGAGGATTTTTTGTTTTTTATGGAGGTATGAATAATTTTTTATAAGGTGGTTATTATAACTTCATTACCCAATTATCCATTTAGCATATATAAATTTAAAATGCTTTGGAGAAAAGGGAAAGAGCAAGTAAACTTATTAGGTTCAGTATTTTATTCTAAAGGAAAGAAAATTATTAACTAATTAAAAAAACGTAATTAGCTAAAGAATCAATATATGAAGAGTCGTAAACAAATAAATATTTAAAGTATTAATTTATAATAGGAGGAATAATAATATGAATATCAATATTAATTTAATTGTATCAATAGTTTTATCATTAGCAGCATTTTATTTAATTTATTTAGTAAAAGCTAAAACAAATAAGTTTTCATTTGCAACTTTAACAGCATTAGCTTTAGGACTAGCTATAGGTGTATTTTTCAAAGAGAGTGCTTCTTACTTAGAAGTAATAGGTAAGGGATATATATCTTTAATTAAAATGATAGTTGTACCATTAGTTATGGTATCAATCATAACAAGTATTCTTAGATTAAAAAATCTAGATACATTAAAAGCAATTGGTTTTAAAACATTAGGTATATTACTTGGAACAACAGGAATAGCAACAGCAATAGGTTTAATTATAGGAAAATTATTTAATCTTGGACAAGGGTTAACTTATGTAGGTGTTGAAGGATTTACAGCTAGAGAAATACCATCTTTCTCAAAGGTTATTTTAGATTTCCTACCGTCAAACCCAATAGCTTCAATCGTTAATAATCAAATAATACCAGTAGTTATTTTCTCATTATTCGTAGCGATAGCTTTAGTTATAGAAGATAATAAAAATCCTGAAAAAATTAAAGCTTTCAAAGATGTTATATTATCAGCTTATGAACTAGTATTAGGAATAACAAGAATTGTACTAAAATTTATACCTTATGGTGTATTTGCATTAATAGCAACAGCAGCAGCAAAAAATGGAATAGATACTTTAAAATCATTAATAGCAGTTATTGTAGCAGTTTATCTAGCTTGTTTATTACAAATAGTACTAGTACACACACCATTGGTAGCATTTGTAGCTAGAAAGAATCCAATTAAATTCTTTAAGGATATTTTCCCAGCACAAGTTATAGCGTTTACTAGCCAAAGTAGTTATGGAACATTACCAGTAACTATAAAAAGTTTGGTTGAAAATGCTAAGGTATCAGAAAATATAGCAAGTTTTGTAGCTCCGCTTGGATCAACAATAGGAATGAATGCCTGTGGTGGTTTATATCCAGCAATAGTAGCAGTATTTGTAGCAAATGTATTTAATGTAGATTTAACTGCATATCATTACTTCTTAATAATACTAACAACTATAATATCTTCAATAGGTATAGCAGGGGTACCAGGAGCAGCAACTATGTCAACAACAGTTGTATTATCAACAGCAGGATTACCAGTAGAAGGCATGGCAATGGTAATAGCAGTAGATGCAGTAATAGATATGATGAGAACATTAACTAATGTAACTGGATCAGCAGTAACAGCAGTAGTAGTAGATGAAACAGAGAAGAGAAAGTTAGCTAAGGCTGAGAAGCAAGCAGTATAAGTATAGTAAAGTGATTGTATCAAAATGAATTTTGATACTTGCCCAAATTAAAAGAGGATTCAAATTTGAATCCTTTTTTTTTGAATATAATTTAAATCATGAAAAACAAAATTATACTTACTCATTAAATAGGTTTTCCAAAATATAAGGAAATTATTATATCTGCTAATAATTAAGTGATATTACCTTATTATATAATATAAAAAAAGCTGTACCATACTGAATGCAATATTCAATATAATATAGCTTTGCTTTTTATAGCTAATAATTAGCAGTAAATAATTTAGAATATAATTTTAAAATTAATTTATTTAATTAAGTTTAGAATATCTTGTAGCTTTTTGCCACCGAAGTAAACCTTTGAGTCATCAACTATTATAGCTGGTACACTCATTATTTTGTGCTTACTCTTAAGTTCTGGGAAGTTTGATAAATCCAACATTTCAGTTTCTATATTTGGATTTTCAATAGCAATTTTTTGAGCAGCTACAACAACATCTGGGCATACATGACAAGAAAGTGATACTCCAACCTTAATATTAACTTTTCTATCAATTGACTTTATTTCATTAAGTATTGATTCTTCTAGTGCTTGACCAGGTCCAGCTACATTATACATAGCTAATATAAATGAATTTAATTCATGACCTCCTGGAACACCATGGAATTTAACACCAGTATAATCACCATCTTTATTTAGTATAGCAACTATTGGGTATTTATCAGCATGAACTTTTTCTTCAATTTCTGGGTTTTCACCTTTTTTATAGATGATAGCTTCAACTTTATCACCTAAGTCAGCAATATCTAGAACTAAGTCTCTTAATTCTATAGACTTAGCATTACTTTCATCTACAATTGAAACAAGTGAAATATTATTTTCAAATTTAGATAATACACCCTTTAATTGAGCTCTTAAATTATCGTTTAGAAGTGAACTTTTACCAGGTTTTGAGCTAAGCTTTGGAGATTCTTCTTTTGTTTCAACTTTTTCTTCAATAACTTCTTCTTCAACTATTCCAAGTCTTTCTTTTTCAGAAGCTACGTATCTTTCAGCATCTGTTGCAGCAATAGCACCATCAGCAACGGCTGTAACTACTTGTCTTAACATCTTAGGTCTTAAATCACCAGCGGCATAAACACCTTTAATGTTAGTTTGCATATTCTCATCTGTAAGAATATAACCCCATCTATCCATATCTATTTTACCTTTAAATACATCTGTTTGTGGTTGATATCCTACGAAAACGAATATACCAAATGTTCCATCTTCTTTTGGTGGGAAGTATTCTGATCTTTCGTTAGTAACATTATTTATAAGTTTTACAGATCTTAAAACATCGTCGCCAACGGCTTCAACTACTTCAGTATTAAATCTTATTTCAATATTCTTATTAGCCTTTACCTTATCACCTATAGATTTAGCACAAGTAAATTCAGGTTCTCTTGCTATAATAATAACCTTTTTAGCAAACCTAGTTAGGTATATAGCTTCTTCAGCAGCAGCAAAACCTGCGCCTATAACTAAAACTTCTAGACCTTTAAAGAACTCACCATCACAAGTGGAGCAGTAAGCAACACCTCTACCACCGTACTCTATTTCACCAGGGAAACCTAATTTTCTAGGTGAAGCACCAGTTGCAATTATTACAGCTCTTCCTTGAATATCACCAGAGCTAGTTTTAACTGTCTTAATTTCTCCTTCAAGGTCAACACCTATTACATCAGCTGTTTGGAACTTAACTCCAAAGTTTTCAGCTTGTATTCTCATTTGATTAGTTAAATCTGGACCAGTAGTCTTAACAATTCCAGGGTAGTTTACAACCTCAGCAGTACTTGCTATTTGACCACCTGTATGTTCTTTTTCTATGATTAGAGTTTTAAGTCTAGCCCTTCCAGCATATAATCCAGCAGATAAGCCAGCAGGTCCACCACCAATTATAAGTAAATCATATATATTATTCATAATAATCCTCCTATATTCTAATTACGCTATTATTAGCTAATAATTATTATCCGTTACTTATTAAAAAAATAGCGAGTTTACCTCGCTAAGTTTTTATCCAATCGCTATCATTGCTAACACTCCCATCTTCTATAAGTGGGGGCTAAGCA
>JAHAIU010000222.1 GCA_018372555.1 Clostridium sp. | reverse complement strand
ACAGAGTATATTAGTAATCTAATTGATGTTGAAAATTGATATATTATCCTAAGGAAATATTACTAATCTTATATTGGGCTGTGACACAAACAGCCCAAACTAATTTTTCATTACTCATTCTTAATTTTTCATTGTGCGACAGCACCTATATATTTATATATTCCTTGTTACTTTTTTCAAAATTAAGAAGCTTTTCTTGAATGTCAGTATGATTTCCTGCGTATCCAATTAACTTTTTATTCTTACCTATAACTCTATGGCAAGGTATTATTATTGGAATTGGATTAGATTTATTTGCCTGACCTATAGCTCTTACTGCTTTATCTTTACCTATAGCTTTTGCTATATCGCTATAACTTCTTGATTCTCCATAAGGTATTTTTAATAATTCTTCCCAAACCCTTTTTCTAAACTCTGTTCCTGATAAATCTATTTTTAAATCGAACTGACTCCTCTTTCCATTAAAGTACTCATTAATTTGCTCAGCTACATCACTGCACTCTTTAATACTTTCAACTAAAGTAATTTCTTTTAAATTACAATCATTTTTAAACTTTTCAAAGGAATCCTCAATTATCTCAATTCTTTTTAGTCCCATATTACTTTTTACTATTATTATTTCTCCAATAATTTCAGTGTTTAATTTAGAATAGTATAAAATCTCTTTAAAATTAATCATAATTCCCTCCTCTTAAAGGTTTACTTATTAATTTTTTATAAATTTTTGCAAAATAACTTAATTTACTAATAAATAATACGAGCATATTTCTCAATTATAGTGTATACTAAGTTAGTTAAGAATAAAATTAGAAATATAATAACATTTATGTTTAATTATAAATTATTTAGGAAATAGAAAGAGGATTTTGAATGAACGAAATTAAATTTAGTAACTTAGGGCTTAAGGAAACCTTACTAAAATCAATAACTGATTTAGGGTTTGAAGAGCCATCTCAAATTCAGGCTGAGGCTATACCTGTTGCCATCGAAGGATATGACCTTATAGGGCAAGCTCAAACTGGAACTGGAAAAACTGCTGCTTTTGGATGTGGAATAATTAATAATATATCGAAAAAAGACGGACTTAGTGCAATAATATTAGCACCAACTAGAGAGTTAGCTATACAAGTTAATGATGAACTTAAAAGATTAGCTAAGTATGATGAATTAGGAATATTACCTATTTATGGAGGAGATCCAATAACTAATCAAATTAGATCTCTAAAAAGAAATATTAATATAGTAGTTGGAACTCCTGGTAGAGTTTTAGACCATATTAAAAGAGGAACTATAAAGTTAGATAAGATTAAATTCTTAGTTTTAGATGAAGCGGATGAAATGCTAAACATGGGCTTTATAGATGATTTAGAAGATATTATTAAAAATCTACCAAGCGAAAGACAAACACTTTTATTCTCTGCAACTATGCCGGATCAAATTAAAAGACTTGCTAAAAGATACATGAAAGATGATGCAAAGCATATTGCTATAAAGAAAACTTCAATGACTGTTTCAAAAATCAGTCAAAGCTTCTATGAAGTATCACATAAAACTAGATTTGAAGCTCTTTGTAGAGTTTTAGATTTTGATACTCCTTCTTCTGCAATCATATTCTGTAGAACTAAAAAAGGTGTTGATGAGTTAGTTGAAGGAATGCAATCAAGAGGTTACATAGTAGAAGGAATGCATGGAGACATGTCCCAAGCTCATAGATTAAGAACTTTAAAGAAATTTAAAGAAGGTTCTTTAAACTTCTTAGTTGCAACTGATGTAGCTGCAAGAGGAATAGATGTAGAAGGTATTACTCACGTAATTAACTATGATTTACCTCAAGATGTTGAGAGCTATGTTCATAGAATAGGAAGAACTGGTAGAGCTAATAGAGAAGGAACAGCTTATTCTTTAGTTTCTCCAAAAGAATTCTCAATGCTTAAGCAAATTAAGTCAGTAACTAAGGGTGATATAACTAGAAGAGCTATCCCTACTGTTAATGATATATTCAATAGTAAATCAAAAAATATATTAAAAGACGTAACTGATACTATTAATGATTCAGATTACGATAAGTTCCTTCCTGTAGCGCAAGAGCTATCAGAGAAATTTGATTCTGTTGAAATAATTGCAGCTTTAATTAAGAGTAAATTCAATAGCGATCTTATGGATACTTACTCATCAGATATATTAGAAGCTCCAAAATCTGAAGATGTACGTTTATTCTTATCAGTAGGTAGAAGAGATGGAATAAATCCTAAGTCTTTAGTTAATTTCATTAAGGATACTGCAAGAGTTAAGCCTTCATCAATCGGAGATATTGACATATTAGAAAACTTCTCTTTTGTAAATATAGCTCCAGATGTTAAAGATAAAGTTATCGATAAATGTACTGGTCTTAAGTTAAATAAAAGAAAAGTTAATATAGAAGTCGCAAATAGAAATAAGAAAAGAAGATAGTTTAAAAGCTGCCAAAGGCAGCTTTTTTTATTTACACTTTTTCTTGATGCCCTCATATAAGTGCTTTAAATGCTCCATATCAACGCCTTCCTTGTCTAAGGTATTCATCCTAGATTCTACACTCTTTATAGTTTCCTTAGCTTCATTAAAGTCCTTTTGACGGATACATGCACTAGTATATTCTAATAAATAATCTATTTTAATTACTATTTCTGCTAAATCTTCTCTATTATCATTAACTAAATCTACTAATAATGAATATACCTTTGGTGATGTATCTTTTCTGACACTACTAAGTAAATCATTATTTTTACTAGTTTTTCTTACCAAACTTTTCACCTTCCTTCAATTTCATAATTTATATGTATATAAGTTGTAATAAAGTTTTGCATTTTATTCAGTTATATTTTATACTCAAAATATTTTAGTTAGGCAATTACACAAACAACTTATATAGAAATTAAAAACTATATGCTTTCAATTGATCTAATTTACTTTCAAAAATATTTTTCACTAAAGATAAAGTAATTACTTAATACGTAAATTATTTATTGAAACATATATATAATACTTATTTATAATAATTTATATCATATTTTCATTGTATACCCAATACATTTTAATTGTATAACAAAATTAGGAGGCTTTATTATGCAGAAATTTGTTTGTATTCCTTGTACTTATATTTATGATCCAGAGTACGGTGATCCTGATAATGGAATAGATCCTGATACTCCCTTTGAAGACCTACCAGATGATTGGGTTTGTCCTGTTTGCGGTGCAATTAAGGATGAATTTGATTTATTAGACGACTAATAAGAAAAAAAGGTTGTATCAAGATATTAAGATAATCTCGATACAACTCTTTTAATTTATATAAATCCATTATGTCTTTTTATTCAATTATAATTCAAATATGCTAATAGCTAAATAATAATTTCATTAATATTCACTTGAAAATGAAATAATTTTATTCAAATTATTCAACTTTTTATAAAATATTAGCTCATTAATAAGTTATCAAAATTATTAGCAGCTAAAACTAAAGTATCATCTATATTGATTACAGTTGACCCTTTAGGTACTATAACTTCTTCAGCACGCCTTATCATAACTATTAAAACTTCTTCTGGTATATCTGCATCCATAATACTTTTGCCAGCCCACTTATTATCTGAATTTATATTAACTTCTAAAATCTTAGTCTTTTTATCTTCCTTATAATCATTAAAAGTCCTTAATACTGGTGTATTATCATCTACTAAGTCTAATTTTCTCGCAACTGCAGGAATTAATGTACCTTGTATTCCTACTGAGAATAGAGCTATAAAGAATATAATATGAAATAAATCATTTTCAATATTAACTCCATATGTTACAGAATAAATTGCAAAAGCAATTGATGCTGCACCTCTTAATCCAACCCATGATATAAATACTTTTTCCTTATTTGAATAATCAAATCTATCTAATATTATAAAAGTTGCTAATGGTCTTGCAACAAACATCATAAACAATGATATAGCTATAGATATTCCTAAAACCTGAGGTAATTTAGATGGGAAAGATAACAAGCCCAAAATAAAGAATAGAGCTATTTGCATTATCCAAGATACTCCATCGAAGAAGTGATATAAACTCTTTTTATGCGGTATTTTACTATTTCCAATAATAATCCCAGCCATATAAACACTTAAAAATCCATTTCCACCAAAATACTCACTAATAGCATAGGATAAAATTGCTATAGCAGTTACATATATGGTATAAAAACCTTCTACTTCAAAGTTAACTACTCTCATAATTTTAACTGCAAGTATAGCTAAAATACTACCAACCAATAACCCAAATACTATCTGCTTAATTAGCATCGGTAATATTAGCGATGCTCCTGCATTAGACATTAAAGTTAATATAATAATGGTAAGCATATAAGCTATTGGGTCATTACTTCCACTTTCTATTTCTAGTAGTGGCGCTAATGTTCCCTTTAAGTTCAATTTTTGAGAACGTAAAATTGAAAACACTGAAGCTGCATCTGTTGATCCAGCAACGGCACCTATTAAAAGTCCTTCTAAAAGGTTAGTTCCTAATATAAAATAACAAAATAGTCCAGTAAGCCCAGCTGTTATTATAACGCCAAAACTAGACATCAATATCGATGGCACTGCTGACTTCTTCGCTGTATTCCAATTAGTACCGAAGCCACCATAAAACATAATAAACACTAGTGCCAAGGAACATATAGTACTAGTTAAGTCATAATTATCAAAATATATACCTACTAGTCCATCAGATCCAAATAACATTCCAAGTACTATAAATATTAGTAACATTGGAACCCCAAACCTGTATAATATTTTGCTGGACGAAATGCAGATTAACAAAATTAATCCGCCAATAATCATTAATTCTACCATATAACCCTCCTCTTCTTATAATAATATATATAT
>JAHAIU010000221.1 GCA_018372555.1 Clostridium sp. | reverse complement strand
TACTTGATTTATTTTCAGTTTCATTGTCATTAGTTCCTGAAGAGCTAGTTTTGTTTTTAAATAATCCATTCATAGCACCAGCTCCAACTGCTCCACCTTTTATTGCTGAATCTACTGCTCCACCAGTTGCTTTTGCAAATCCTTTAGTTCCTGAAATCATACTCTTAGTCCCAGAGCCTAAAGCTTTCATAGCTCCATATGTTCCAAGCATTGTATTTAATCCACTCTTTAATCCAGCATCTATTCCTAATATTCTTTCTATTATATTTGGACCGTCTATAACTGCAAAAGAAGCTCCTATTTGAAGAATTAATTTTGCTAAACTTGTTACTGTAAATCCAATTCCTTTATCAACTGAAGAAGCTGTAAAGTTAAGCCATGCCACAAATATAATATATAATTTAAGCAATACTGCCGTTGCCATTATAACTGCAAAAGTTGAAAAAATATTTTTTAATATAGCCTTTATTTTTTTATTATCTTCTATATCCGCAAACGCAAAAAGCATAGCAAATAATTTATTAAAAGCTAACTCAAAAATCAGTCTTGCTATTTTAAATCCCACACAAAGTAGTGTTATTCCTGTAGTTGCTAACCCAATAATAACACTAACAAAATCTATATTATATCTGTAATAATCTTCATCCATCATAATCCAATTTTTCTCAAGATCTGTTTCCTTCATATCTCCATTAGCTAATGTATCTAATTTTTTCTTGAAAATTTCTTCATGCTTTGTTTTACTATCAACTTTAAACGCTTCATCTATATGAATATCAAAAATATTATCTATTGGAATATTATTTTTTTCTTTAAAATTAAAATCATTTTGGTCTAATGCGTAAAGATCATATAGATTATCTTTTACTATTTGTTTAGCTGAAGAAGTATATCCAGCTTTAACATCTTTTACTACCAAATTTGTTAAATCTCCCATTTTAACCATAAGCATTGGAAGAGCTATAACAACAATTAATGAAAAGATTAAATTGGTAGGAATACTTTGTTTGTCCATTTTTCTATTCATTATTATTTTATAGCCTAATACTGCTAATGAAATAGCTAATATAGACCAAATAATAGGTTTATATCTATCTATAAAATTATTTACTTCTGAACTCGAAAAAAATGAATTAAGAGTATAGATTTTATTTACTGCTCCTTCTACGCCATCAACTAAAGAAGCTAATAACCATATAATTTGCCATCCTAACCATCTAAATGCGTGACTAATTATACCTGTTATACTCAAAATACCCATTTCAGTTAATTCTATTAAAGTCACTTTTCTTCACCTCCTGTAACTTTTTTAGCTTTTAGAATATTTAAAATTTTATTATATTCTTCTAAATGTTTACTTCCTTCAAAGTTATATAACTTTTCAAATTCACTAAAAGGAGTATCTTTATTAAATTTTATATCTCTTAATTCCCTAAACCTATTATTATAAGTATTTAACTTCATAATAAATGAGTAGTCTAAGAACCCACCTAAAGTAATATCTTTTTCACTACAATAAACTTCAGTTTCATTAGCCTTTTCTTCAAAACTTTCAATACAATCTTCTTTAATAGTATTTATATCTTCATTTACATTTAAATTTCTATCATAAGCACTTATAATATTATTCAACTGCTTATCTATTTTACTTATATATTCATCTTTACTTTCATTAAAATCTATTAATAGGCTATCTAAGTCTAAATTTCTATGTTTACTCTTTATTTTTATATTTTTAAATACATTCTCATTATTAAAATCTTCACTTAAATATTCATATCTATATTTAAATGAAGTTTCACCATGATTATAAATTGGATTTGGAACTATTTTACTTCTTTTTAAATCTTGTCTTTTTATAACCCTTAATACAACTGTTTCTCCTTCTTTAAATTTCTTTAATTCTTCAGGAAGTAAAAGTCTTCTACTATCAACACTTTCTGTTCTATTTTTAGTTATATCCAGTATCTCTCCTGATCTTGATTGAGTAACTATTGTTTTATCGCCTAAAGATTTTGATATTTCTTCAGCAGTATCATTATCATTTGTCAAAATATAAATAACATTTCCACAGTTACCAACGATTGTTTTTTCATCTTCACCATATAATTTTTTTAATTGAGAATAAGCTTGAATTATCATATTAAATCTTATTCTTCTACCTAAACAAACAGTAGTTAATGTTCCCATTCCTTCTATTGGTGGCATATTCCCAAATTCATCTAATATAAAAATAACTTCTCTTTCACATCTTGCAGTATCGAATAGAGAAGCCTCCTTTGATAAAACATAATAAAGTTGTCTTATAAAAATACTAGCTAATACATGATTAGAACCATCATAATCAGGAGTTACCATAAATAGAGCTATTGGTTTATTGTCATAATCGGTATCAAGAACCCTAAACTTAATTATATATTCTCCTAATTCATTTACATCTAAATCAGAAGTATCAACTTCTATACCCTTTATAATTTCATTACCTTTACTTCCAAAAGCTCTAATCTCTTCTATAAATCTATCTTCATTGGGTTCATAGCCTTTCATTATTTCTACTTTTTCTAACCCACTAAAAGCTCCTATACATTCACTTATATTAGTTTTAATAAAATTTATTTTTTTATCATCTTCTAATTTTTCTTTAACTTCTACTTTTACTACCTTTTCAATATATCTACTAAATCCAACTTCTTTTAAATTAATAGAATTTTTAGCAGTCATTTTAGCTATACTACTCATTGTAAAACGTGAAAGTTCTGCCATAGCGACAGCAAAAATACTTCCTCTAGCACTTCCATCAGCAAATTTACTTGTAGCATATTGCATTTTAGCTACCGAATTAGCTGGTAAGCTTTGAAAATAATTGTCTAACTTATTACCATCATCATCTGTATCTCCTCCAAGTTCAGAAAGCATATTAGCTACTGTATATAAAGTTATCTTTGAATTTTCTTCTTTTTTTCTCTTTTCTAATTCTTTAATAGCTTCTTTATGTGCTTCAATTTTATTATTTATAATTTTTATTTCTTCAGTATTTTCAACTTCATTAATCTTATTTCTTAATTCATTTATCTTATTTTCAAAATCTTTTATTTTTACATCTAATATTTTGCATTTATTAAGACATTCATCTATTATCGCTAAAATCAACCCATTGACAAGTGTCATTGCTGAATTTTGCCAAAATGGATCTTTAGCAGAAGGATTATAATACAAAGCATATGTTAATGTTTTACACAAATTTTGAGCTTCGTCTAATTCGCCTTTTTCATAAGCATCTATTATAAGTTGTAATGGATTATAACTTATTGAATTTAAAGGATTTAATAAGTTTAACACTTCAACTCTATATCCTCGTTTTTCTAGTGTATCTTTAGACATAGCTACTAATTCACCTTTGGGATCATTCAAAACCATAGAAGCTTGTTCTTCAGCCCTAGAATAAATATCTATTAATGGAACTACAAACATTTCTCCTTTACCACTTCTAGTAGTACCTATAATTAAATTATTTACTGGACTTGTATCAATATAAATTTTATCTTTATGTCTAGAAATCGGAACTCCACCCCCACCTTTAAACCCTTCTTTTTTTTCTGGAACTTCCTTGTATTGTGCTTTTATTTCTTCTAGTGTAGTAAAACGGCTAGTCCCTTTTTGACCATCTTCTAAGCTAATAAAAGATTTTTTTAAATCAAATATAAGTTTTGAAATTGGTACAAACAAAACAATATAAATTAATAAATAAAAAAGTGGATATTTAAAAATCAAAGTTATATTAAACATACTTTTTAAAACACTAAAACTAGAAATAGTATCTAAATTAAAAGATGTTAAAGTAGTAAAAGCTCCTACAATTATATTTACTATTATAGTTCCAGCTAATAAAATGCTTAATGTTAATGTAACAAGTGTTTTATTACTAGAAACAAATCTACCTAAATTAAATTTTTCATTTTTGTATTTTTCATTACTTCTAAGTTCATTAGATATTGTATTTTTTAAGTTACTAAAAAAGCCCATTAATTACCCTCCTTTTCTTAAATTTCAAAGTCTTTATAAGCCTTTGCTTTTTATAGAATTTATACCCAAACCCCATACATAAGCGTTTATCATTATGTAGTTCATTTAATACTCTAAGTTATTTATCACTCTTAAATTCAATAATATTCATAATTGATTTTCTTAAAAGTTCATCTAAAAATGAAAATATAATCTACATAAACTCACTCTTTCATATTTTTTAATTAAGTAAAGACCTTTAATATAAGGTCTTTACTTTTTAAATCTTAAAATGTTATTTTACTTTGTAAGAAACTAGCTATAGCTGAAGCTCCTAGAATTATTATTAATCCTATACCAGCTCCTATATACCACGGTCTTGCCTTTCTCCCTCCTTCATTTCCTCCAAATATTTGAAAGAATCCACCTATACCAAAAGCTAAGGCTGCCGCCGGAGTTCCTAAAATTTGTAGCCATTTTACTGCTTCATTAAGTAAATTTTTTATTTGGTCAATTACATCCATATTAATTCTCCTTTTCGTTAAAAAATTTAAAATAAAAAAAGCGTCTTTAAATAAAAACGCTTTTTATTCTACACTATTACCATCTAATTCTTTTTTTAAAGCTAATCCCTCATTTAAAAGCTCTAAATTTTCAAATATAAGCTTCATATGAGCTTCTTCTAACCATGTGTCATAACTTATACCTTTACTCTCTAAAATCATGCTTACAGTTTCTTTAATTGGATTTTTAACATTATTTCTATTATTTCCTCTAGCCAATTACATCACCCCCTTTCAAAGCTTTACTTTTAGCAACAAAGCATCTATTCATTTTTGTACTTATTTGCTCTCTAATCATATTCATAAATTCAAAAGGAGTTGGTTTTGTTTGTGGTTCGATAAACTTATATTCACC
>JAHAIU010000220.1 GCA_018372555.1 Clostridium sp. | reverse complement strand
CAAAAAAACAGCTAACAATAATAATTGCTAGCCATTTATTTTTATATATTAATAAATAAGAAATTGATGATAGAATAAAAGCAACAAATATATGAAGCAGAATATTTTCCTTGTTCTTATTATACAAATGGCTCACCTCATTTAAAGTCTTACCATTTTCTAATAATTAAACCTCCTAATAAGAAAATAAATAATAGCCAAGCTGATATTATTAAAGTAATAGGAGTAAAGACTATCTTATATATAAATAAAACTGCCACTATAGATAAAGCATATCCTAACATTATAACTAATAATAACTTAAATCCTTTCAAATTACCTTTAGAGAATACTCTACAATTAATAATAACATCTAGGATACTCATACCCCCTAATAAAAATAAGGCTATTAAACTGTAACTTTCCTTTAAAAAGTACATTGCAAAGGATGGAATTATAATAAATAACAATGCTCTTAAAATTAATTTCTTACTGCTATTTTCTTCCGTACCATAAAGAGCATTAATTAATATTGCTGGAGTTACTATAACTAAATTTATTAATGCTATATAGTATTCCATTTCTAAATTCCCTGATGTAAAAAAATATTGGAAGTTAAGCATTAATATTTCTGATAATACTATTAAAGTATAAAAAGTTATTCCTCTTTTTATTCCTTCTTCAACTTCGCTATATCTCTTTCTTAAATTAAAAAATGCTTTTATACTACTTTCTTCCGTATAAATATCAGCAATCTTTTTAAGTAACATAGAAAAACTTTCTTTTGCTATACCAACCTTAGCTAAACTTACTACTGACAAATCTCCAAGTGTTTTACCTTCAGCTACAAAATTATATCCATCACTATTATATAAAGAAACTATCTTGTTTTTCATCTCAGGACTTATTCTACAATATATTCTTGCTTTAGAAACTACACTAATTAATTCTTCATCACTTAATGCTTCTAGTTCAACTCCTGATGTAATTTGATCTTCATTTGAAATCAGACCAATTCGCCTTCCAAAAACCTCTGCTTGCAACTTATTATCTTCAGTAAAAATGACTGGTAGAGTTCCTTCATCTAAAATATTTTTTATCTCCTCTCTAGCATCATCAAATAATGGATTTTCTAAAGCTATTATTCCTACAAAAACTAAATTGCTTTCTATATTTTCATAAAGTGAAGGTTCATAATTAAAACTCCTATAGGCAAATCCTTCAGTAAGTAGTCCTTCTTTAGAAAAATTTAAATCCGCAAGTTTTATTTTAATTATATCTTCAGATGTTAATTCTCTTTCAATCCCATTAATAAGTATATGAGTACAACTACTTAAAAGACTTTCCAAGTCTCCTCTGGAATTAGCTCTATATCCCCTTTTAGTCTTATTTACTGTAGTTATTATATCCTTACTTGAAGACCTGTTCAACTCAAACTTTCTTCTATTTGAAGCATCTATACTTCCTTTATGAATAGAATGTTCCATTCCATACATTGCATAAGCAACTTCATACATATTTCCCTTAATCCAATTATTATCATTGTTAGCCTTTGCATTATTACAAATAACCGAAATATCTATAAGTCTTCTTAAATTAATATCTCCTAAATCAATTTTATTAGAATTATATATTTGATCGTTTGTATATAACTTATTTACATACAATTCATCCTTACTTAAGTTACCTATCTTTTCTAAGAATAAAATCTTAATATTCTTAGATAGCTCTAAAGCTGAAAAATTATTTATTATAATCTTATCTTCTTCATATATCTTTTTTCTTATAAACTTTCCATAATAAATTATTATGAATGGTATCAATATAGTAGTTATTGCAAATATCCCCTGAGCAAGAAGTACTATCTTATCAGTAAACTTACCTGGAAAAACTAGTATTAAGTTAACATGCACTAATATAAGGCATAAAGCTATATTTAACACTTTGTTTTGAAGCTTTTTTATAATTAAGTCCTTTTTTTCATTTGTATTATTTATTATTTTTACTAATTTACCTAATTGAGTATTATTACCTACTTCAACTACTACACCTTTACCTTGTCCATTTTTTATTACTGATCCTCTAAAAAGCATATTATTAATCTCACCTATGCTATTAATATCTTCTTCCATCTTAACAGAGTACTTTTCCTTAATGAAATCATCCCCTGTTACTCCTCTTTCATCTACTTTGATATCTTCTGAATCTATAATTCTAATATCTGCAGCTATTATAGAGTTTTTTCTAAAATATACTATATCACCTTTTACAAGAGATTCTGCTTCAACTAGCTTTTCTATGCCCTCCCTAAGTACTAGTACTTGAGTTGTATTTAAGTTTTGAAGAATTTCTATCTCCTTTTCTTTAAACACATCATGATACATTTTTATAATTAAAATAAATAAAATTAAACTTGCTGTAATTATTGCCATAGAATAAAGGTTGTAATATAAGAAAAATCCTATAACTATTACAAATACATATAAATACCTTTGTTTTAATATTTCTAATAATAAATTTAATAAAGCTTTTTTATATGGAAGTGAAAGCTTATTTCCTTCTACTTCTCTTCTTGCATTGCATTCAGCTTCATCTAGCCCCCTGTGTACATCACTTCCCAAATCATTTACTACATTAATCCATGTATTTTTATAATAAGCCTTCATGACCCTCCTCCTTTCTAAGCACCATAGAATACCTATAATATAACTATAAACCATCTATTACTATATTTCGACATAGAATAAAACAACCTAACACCTATAGTATAAGTTGTTAGATTGTTTTTTTAAAGATTTTTTTTAATTTATCCATATTTTAAAAATTAATTTACATACTCTATCTCAGCTTTTTGTCTTAGGATTAAATATTAGTGCCATAAGATATCCAAAGAAAATTGCAGCTGTTATCCCTGCTGCTGTACCTGTTATTCCACCTGTAAAAACACCTAAAAGTCCTTGTTCTTTAACAGCCTTTATAGCTCCTTTAGCTAGAGAATTACCAAAGCCAGGTAAGGGGATAGTAGCACCTGCTCCTCCAATATCCACCAATTTATCATATATTCCAAAAGCACCAAGTATAACTCCACTAGTTACAAATATCACTAATATCCTAGCAGGGGTTAATTTAGTTGTATCCATCAATATTTGACCTATAACGCATATAATACCACCTACAATAAATGCACTTACATAAGTCATAGTATTATCTCCTTCCTACTCATTAAACTCTATAGCAACAGCATGAGCTATTCCTGGAATACTTTCACCTTGCAGAGATGATGTAGTACTCATTAATGCACCAGTTGATACTAATAACATATTTTTTATCTCTTTTCTAATCATTTTTTTATAAAAGTATCCACAAGAAACTACTGCAGAACATCCACATCCACTACCACCTGAATCAGTATTTTGTACTGTGTCGTCATATATCATATCTCCACAATCAAAATAGTTTTCTCTAATGTCATATCCATATTCTAATAATAGTTTACTTATAATTTCCTTACCTACCTTACCTAAATCTCCAGTTACTATTGCATCATAAAACTTAGGTTCTCTTCCTGTATCTTTAAAATGTCTTGAAATTGTATCTACTGCTGCTGGAGCCATAGCTGCTCCCATATTATTAGGATCCTTAATTCCATAGTCTTTAACTACACCAGTTGTAATATAAGTTACTTCCGGAAAATCTCCTTCTTTAGCTAGAACCATCGCTCCTGCACCAGTTACTGTCCATTGAGCTAAAGGACTCCTTTGAGCTCCATACTCTAAAGGAAACCTAAACTGCCTTTCTGCTGAACTAAAATGTGAAGATGTTGCTGCAACAACATAATCAGCAAAGCCACCATCCATCATCATAGAAGCTACACTTAAGGATTCTGACATAGTAGAACATGCCCCATACAATCCAAAGAATGGTATATTAAGCTTTCGTGCTGCAAAGGAGGAAGATGTTAATTGGTTTAATAAATCTCCTGCAAATAGATAATCTACCTCATCTTCTGTTAAATCTGCCCTATTAATTGCCGCTGTAATTGCTGTATATATCATTTCACTTTCTGCTTTTTCAAAACTCTCTTTACCATATAAATCATCATTTAATACCTCATCAAAATATTTACCTAAAGGTCCCTCTCCTTCCTTTGGACCAACTATGGAATAAGTAGAAACTATCTTTGGAGGCTTATTTAGTTTTACTGTTTGCTTACCAAGCTTTTTTGTATTAGTATTTTCCATAATAAATTTCACCTTTCTTATGTAAACAATTGAATGAAATAATAAATGACTCCTACTATCACTGAGCTACCTATTCCATAAACTAAAACTGGTCCTGCAATTGTAAACATCTTTGCTGCTACTCCAAATACAAAACCCTCTTGTTTAAATTCTATAGCTGGGGCAACTATCGCATTGGAAAATCCTGTTATAGGCACTACAGTTCCAGCTCCAGCAAAGGTTGCTATCTTGTCATATATTCCAACTCCAGTTAATAACGCTCCTAAAAATACCATTATTATTGGAAGGATCATTTTTATCTCATCTTCTGGAAAACCATATTTTATAAGTAACTCTTGAAAGATTTGACCTAGTGTACAGATAGCTCCTCCAACTAAAAAGGCTCTTGAACAATTCCTTGCTATTTTAGGCTTTGGATTAGTTTGCTCTGCAATAGTTTGAAATTTTTCTTGTATTTGCTTTTCTGTAGGTCTTTTTTTCTTCACCATATTAATTCTCCTTTCAAATATTTATCCCATCGCTATCATTTCTAACACTCCCACCTTATATAAGTGGAATCTAAGCACTTCTACGTGCCTGGATTAGTTCTTCTAACCTTCATATGAAGCACGAGGTATTCCTGTTGAGAGAACTCCACCTGAAGATAAGAATCACTTTATAAGTTTATTATTCCACTTTATACAAATATAACACTGGAATTTAATTGCAAATATATAATTAATCT
>JAHAIU010000219.1 GCA_018372555.1 Clostridium sp. | reverse complement strand
TAATTTTCGTTTTTTATCTATTTACTTATGAAGTAATCTTAGTTTTATCTCTTGGAATTAAATAAATTTTTCTAACATTACTTAACTGTCCTAAATATTCATATTTTAGGTAAACATACTTGAAAATTTCTTATATTACAGCAAAAGTTATAGCCATAACTAACATTTATTATAGGAATATATTTTTCTTCATTAATCCATACTAACATTGGAGGTGAATACTATGACTTCAAAAGAACTTTTATACATTGAGGATGCCCTAGGACATCAAAAGTTTCTTGAAACTATATGTAAAGAATCTGCTACTAAAATTCAAGATGTAGAATTGAAAGCTTTAGCAACACAATATGAAGCTAAACATAAGGAACTATTTGGAAAGTTATATTCACTACTTTAAAAGGAGGCTTAATAATGGATGATAAGTGTATCTTTGAAAACTTACTTCAGTTAACAAAAGGTTCTGCTGATTTATATTTACACGGAACTATTGAATCTTCAACTGAAAATATTAATACAACCTTCCATGATATTTTATGTGAAACCTTAAAAATGCAACATGAAATATATAAAAAGATGGAAGCTAAGGGTTGGTATCCAGCTGAACAAGTTGAGCAACAAAAAATTCAGCAAGTTAAACAAAAAAATTCAGCTCAGTAAATTAATTTTATATTAACTACTATTTAAATGCACCTTTCAAATAATTTATTAATAAAATATAAACCTTAAAGAAAATAGTCTGTGTAAACTTCATAAGATAACCTAATCTAATCTATCAATATGAAGAAAACACAGACTATTTTATTTTCTATTAAAACTTATAAATCTAGTACCTTGAAAAGATAATATTCCTCTATCTCCTTCTGCCATTAATCCATAATCACTTCCTGAAACTTTCATCTCTAATCTTTCACCATTTCCAAATTCAAATGTTACATAATAACTAGTTGAAGTTGAGTTATGCATCATATTGTCCCCAGTATTATGGTGATGATGTGTAACTGATGTTCTTTTTGATGTTATTACTGATTCCACAGGTATAATTGGTTGTTTATTATTAGAAGACCATTCACTAATTCCTTTTACAATAGTAAAAATAAACATTCCTATAATCAAAATAAATACTATAGAAAACATTGCTGAAAACATATCAAATCCCATCATTTTAATCTCTCCTATTTTTTATTTCATTATATTTTCCTTATGCCCACATTCACTACACTTAAAATATTTCTTCCCATACTGATTGTTATCGTAAGCAAACTCATACTCTTTCATTTTTTCCCCACATATTGGACAAGTCTTTTCAGTCATATTTCTTACTCCTATTTTATAATGTAAAAATTTTCTCATAAACAGTATTAAAGAAATCTTCTTTATCCTTAATATCCTCTACTCCTATTAATTCAATCATCTTTTTTGATGAAACTAAAAAATAATTACTTCCCTTTTCATTAACTAATACTTTAATATCTTCTGGAAGATTAGTTTCTATTTCAGTGTACTTTATACCTTGATTTTCAAACCACTTCATCACTCTATTAAAATTTAACTTAGTTATCCATTCATAATCACTTTCAAATAACTCATAGGATAACTGCATATTCTTACCATAAGCATTATAAAAAATCTTACTAGCTAAGAAGCTACTACTTTCATCAATAAATAAGTCTTTATCACTAATTAATTCATCATTAAAGTCATTTAAGCTTAAAGAGTGTTCCTTTCTATTCATTGACTTATTAGTATTATTAGAATCATTATCAACTATAAAATTACTAATAATTAAGGCTATTGAAACAATTACTATTAATAATGAGGCTATAGTAGTATTTTTCTTTATATTTTTATTGTTAATATTCACCAAGTAATACACAAAGGCTATTATAGCTCCAATAACAACAAGCCCCAAAATAACAGTTATTCCACTACGATTATCTATGGAATTTAATTTAATAATAGAACTAATTAAGTATATAAATAACATTAAAAATATTGATGAAATAAATATACTTTTAAATTTAATCCAAAGACTAGAAGTACTTATTTTATAAGGAGATACCTTAAATTTAAATATTCTCAATAAATCAACTAAATGAATTACTAAAAAGCCTATTACTAATAATAGCCCCAAAATTCTACCATTATCTGTGAATATATCAATGCCTCTTCTTCTAAATATAGATATATATTGATTAAACGCTAAAAACAACATAGGTACCATTCTTACAAATAATTCAAAAAGAGAATTTTTAAATATTTCTTTAACCTTCCACTGATTTTTTGAAGTTACTAAAAATTCTTCATTATTATACTCACTATAAAAAATTTGCATATTATTATAGTCATATAAAAACTTCCAGCCTTCACTTTCCTTCTTATCCCTATATTCTTTAAGACTTTCTTCATCTAACTCTTCATAAGCAGAAATTTTCCCTATTATATCTATAGTATATTTAATGTTCTTTGGTTCAATCTTTTTAAACTTAGCATACATACTTGAAATGCTTTCTAATAGCCAACCCTTTTTGGCCATTTCTTCTAAATAATATATTAATGAACTAATTTCATAAGCAAAAAAATCTAATACCACAACTTTTTTATTATTTATTCCCATATAACCTTCTCCCCTTATAAAGGTAAATCCCTTTTACTAAACCTAAGTATTCCTATTATATATAATAATATCCCAATTCCTAATAAAATCAAAATCATATAAGTTCCTGAAGCTTCTCCATTTATTAACTTATTAGTATCATATAATGAAAATATAGTAAAGTATTTAAAATTTTCAAGCTTTCCACCCATATTACCTAAAAGTTGAATTATAAAGAATCCAATTGGTATTCCTGCACTTATTGAATATGAAAGCTTAGTATCATTACTAATGCTAGAAGCAAAAAATCCTAGCCCACTTATTGCAATATGAAGGCAATAAAGTCCAAAAATCATTAATAAAAATTTATTAATATCTAAGTCACCAGGAAAGTAAATTTGACTAGATGTAATAGAAGCTACAGAAATAAATAATACTAAAGCTCCAATAGCTAGTAGTAAAAATACTCCTTGAGTTACTGCAATCTTACTTCTTTTATTTGGCGTAGCTAATAGATATGCCATAGAACCTTTATCCACGTATCTAGCTATTAACTTATTAGCAATTATTATTTCAAAAATCATTGGAAATACTATAAATAAAAATCCAAATAAATAAGAATTCATAAATTCTATTAAAGTAGTACCTGGATTATTCATTCCAAAGGCTGCCATCATTTCTGGCATAGCTTTTTCAAACTCTGCTAAGGCATTACCAATTTCAGGATCAAACATTGGAATAATTACAGAAATATACATAGTAAGTACAGCTGCAAATATTATAAAAAGTTTGTAGTTAGCTTTAATTTCTCTCTTTAATAGTGGCATGCTAATCATTGCTTTCACCTCCATAAAAATGCATAAACAAATCTTCTAAACTTTGAGCTTTAGACTCTAAACTTATTACTTTGTATTTTCCTAAAGATTTGATTAAAGGCATAATATCTCCTTTTACCAATACTGTTACATTATTTTTATCAATATCTTTAATCTTAAATCCTTCTTTAAGAAAATCTTTTGCTACTTCTTCATTTTCAAAAGTAATACTATATATTTTTTGTTTAGACTCCTTTAATGTAGATATATTTTCAACTGAAACTATCTTGCCATCTTTAATAATTGCTGCCCTATCACAAGTTCTTTCTATTTCCTCAAAGCTATGTGAAGACATTAATATGGTAGTTCCTCTTTCTTTTTCTTCTAATATTAACTTTATAAATTCATTTTGCATTAAAGGATCAAGACCACTTGTAGGCTCATCTAAAATTAAAATATCAGGCTCTTGCATAAATGCACACACTATACCAATTTTTTGTTTCATCCCTTTAGACATCTTTTTAATCTTACTATTAGGATTTAATTCAAATCTTCCTATAAGTTCCTTTGCTCTAGTTAAATCCTTGATTCCTTTCATCTCAGCTACAAACTTTATAAACTTAATTCCTGTCATATCATCTAAAAATGCAATTTCTCCTGGCAAATACCCAAGATTTCTTTGAATCTCTGATGACTTTTCAAAGCAATCTAAACCATTAATATTACAGTTTCCTTTATTAGCTTTTGAGAATCCCATTAGATGACGGATAGTAGTTGTTTTTCCTGCTCCATTTGGTCCTAAGAATCCAAGAACCTCTCCTTTCTTCACTGAAAAAGATACATTAAATATTCCTTTTCCTTGACCATAGTCTTTAGTAATATTGTTTATTTCTATTACCTTCATAGCTACTCCCCCATAATTAATATACATTATTTACTTCACCACTTAATAAGTTATATTATACTATATATTCTCATGCTATTCAATTAGTTTGGAAATTTTTGTTTATTAAATATAGTTTTTAGTTTATAATACCTATATAAAGAAGGTGATTAATATTAAAAATTTATTTAAAAACAAAGTCTTTGTTACATTTTTAATTATAATTCTAATAGTAACTATTGGAATTTTAGGATTTATATTTTATAAGGAAATTGATTCTGGTAATCTAAAAGCTAAATCAAACATCTCGGAAATAAAGAAAATAGATCAAGAATTATCTGAAGAAGAATCAGAGGAGATAAAAGAGGATGACTATTATCCGATTGAAAAGATTTATGATATTCTTCATCGAATGAGTAATACTAAGATTATTGCAGAAGATAATCAAATCTGGGGAAAGGTTGAAATAACTTCAGATTCGATATCTTCAATAAAAAACCTTATTGAAAAAGTTGATTATGAAGATAAAGAGTACATGCTTGAAGTTCTTACTAGATGGGAAAATAATGATTTTTCTAAAGCAGTAGAAGAACATAATTATTTTTGGAAAAAGCTTGGTGGAACTATTGGTAAAGCAACAGGTTTAAAAGAGTAGTTGTATAAG
>JAHAIU010000218.1 GCA_018372555.1 Clostridium sp. | reverse complement strand
ATACCTTTAAGGCTAAATTTGACATTTATAAATACCTCCTAAAAACTTAATTCTTAATTTGAATACTTAGTTTTTATTAAGCTCTATAAAGCTTTGGTAATTACATTAATAAACAATAATAGAGCTTAATCTAAAGCCCCACATATGCATCAACCTCCCTTATATTCTTATAGCTTACATTGTAATAACAAATAAAGCAAATGATGTAAAAAAAGTTGTATTAAAAAAGTGTAATAAAAATAAATAATTAATAAGAAATCATGTCTTATTTTATGAAAAATCAAGTTTCATTAGAAAATATTAAGATAATAGTAAATTTGTTCTATTTTTGGAAGTGATATTTATAAGTGTATTGGAAAGAGGTACAATTTAAGGAGTAAGATAAATATAAGTTTTATTTAAAAAGGTGAGGAATTAAAATGAGAACTATAATTGTTGATGATAATCCCTTAATTCTAGAGATTGAGAAAAATATTATTAGCAAAAACGAATACTTAAATATTGTGGGAGAATTTTATAATGGAAATAAATTTTTAAAATCTTTAAGTAAATTAAAGCCTGATGTTGTTTTTTTAGATATAGAAATGCCAGAGATTAATGGAATAGAAATTGCTGAGAAAGTTGAAGAGTTTAATGAAAATATACAAATAGTTTTTTTAACATCATATGAAAAGTATGCTATGGAAGCTTTTAAAGTAAATACAATTAATTATATATTAAAGCCATTAACGAAAGAAATGTTAGATGTTACTGTAAAAAGATTATTAAAATATAGAAAAAAGAGTATTTATTTTACTGAAAATTCATATAAAAATCAAATAATCACATTAGGTAATTTCGAAGTATATGGTAATGATGGAAAAGAGGTAGTGAAATGGCCGACTATTAAAGAAGAAGAATTATTTGCATACTTTATATATTTAAGAGGAGAAAAAGTTGATAAATGGAAGCTATGTGAAATGCTATGGTCTAATTTAACCTCAGAGAAAGCACTTCATAATTTACATAATACAATATATAGGCTAAAGAAAACCTTGAAATTTTATGGAATAGAAAATCAAATAATGCATCAGCAAGGCAGTTATAGTGGAATTTTTGGAAATATCCATTGTGATTTATGGGAATTAGAAGATTTAATGAATAAAAAATTTATTTTAAATGAACCAAAAATAAAAAATATTGAGGTTATTCTATCAATGTATAAGGGAGATTTATATGGAAGTAAGGATTATGTTTGGGCTATAGATTTAAAAGAAAATATTGAAAAATATTATCTTAATACTATAAAAGCTTTAAGTAAATATTATTATGATAAAAATTTATATTATAAGACAGAAGAGTATACAAAAAAGTTTTTAAAACTAAATCCTATAGATGAAGATAGTATAGAGCTGCTTATGAAAACTTTTTATAAGTTTAATGATAAATTAAATATAATTACTATATATAAAAATCTAGAAATAATCTTAAAGAAAGAGTTAGATATAGAACCTAGAAAATCAACTAAGTTATTGTATTTAAATTTATTAGAAAAACTGTAAAGTTAACTACCTCTTTGTGAGTGTTTTGTGAGTATTGATAACTATAATGTTTAGTAATTAATATTAACAAAATTATACAATGGAGGGGTTTTATGAAAAAAACAAGAAAGGTAGCTGTTACAGTACTAGTATTATTTATAATGCAATTATTTTATGGAATTGGGTATGGAGATATAGTAAAAGCTGAAGAAAATGTAAAAATCATTTCAAAGGTTGAAGTGACTGATTTAAATAAGAAACCTTTTGGAAAAGAGATAGAAAAATCTTCAGGGGTACGGATGGTATTTAATTTTAACATCTTAAATTTAGGGGATGTAAAAGAAAGAGAAATATTTACTGTTAGGTTACCTGAAGAAATAGAATCTATTAAAAATGCAAAAGATATATTAATGCATGATGGAGAAACGGGAGATTTAGTTGCAACAGCTAGGTTCAATTCAGATGGAAAAACAATAGATATCGAGTTTACAAAATTCGCTTCTGAAAATTCTAATGTATTTTGCGAATTTATTATATATTCTAAATTTGATGAAAATAAGCTCGAAGATGGTGGAGAAAAGGTACTTAACTTTCAATTAGGAGCTAACACAGTACCAATTACGATTGACTTTAAAAAGGATCCTATAGTTGAGCCTTCTATAAAAAAGGAAGGCTATTATAATACAGAAGATAAAGAACTTATATGGACAATAATAGTTAATTCAGAAAATGAAAAAGTAATTAATGCTAAAGTTATAGATAATATTCTTTCAGGACAAAAGTATGTTGATGGAAGTTTTAAAATAGATGGAGTAGATCCTGATAATAACTTTAATTACGTAGCAGATGAAAGCAATAATAGTGAGAAATCAGGAACACTGACATATACTTTTCCAGAGATAATAGATAAAGAATATATAATTTCTTTTAGAACTAAAATAACAGATCCAAGTATATTAGCGACTAATCAAGGTGAAAAAGCAGAAATAAATAATAAAGCAATACTTAATGTAAATGGTAAAGATAAAGAATCTAATATAGCTTCAGCTTATGTCACTACAAATTATATTGAGAAGGATGGTAATTATGATTCTGCAAAAAAAGAAATAAATTGGACTATTAAGGTAAATAACAATGAAGTGAATATTAAGGATTTAAAGGTGGAAGATATTATACCTAAAGGGTTAGAGTTAATAAAAGACTCCTTTAAAGTAAATAATGAAACCAATAGTAATTATCAATACGATGAGGTAAATAAAAAATTAGATTTTACATTTAACGGAACAATTAATACTCAACAAATAATTACTTTTTCTACAAAGGTTATAGATGAAAAAGTTTATCAATCAAATGGCACAAAATATTTTGAAAATACTGCAACTATAGTGGGAGGCTTAGAAGGTCAACCTTCTGCATCAGATAAAGTAGGAGTAGGAAGTAATATTTTAAAGAAAAGTGCTATTGGTCAATATGATGCTAAAAATCATTATTTAAAATGGGAAATTGAAGTTAATAGTAATGAAGTAGAACTTGTAAATCCAGTCATAACAGATAATATTCCGATAGGACAAAAGTATGTTAATGGAAGCTTTAAAATAGAGGGAGAAGATGCTGATATTAGCGGGCTTGATTACTCAGATGTTGAAAGTAAAGACGGAACAGGAACTATTACTTACAGCTTTAATAAGACTATAGACAAGAAATATACTATTACCTTTCAAACTGAAATAACTGATAGTAGTGTTTATGCAGGCAATGTTATTAATAAAGTATATAGTAATACTGCAACTATGAATGCTGACAATATAAAAGAAGTTAATAGTGAGGCAAATCAAAATGTAACAAGTAATGTTATTGATAAACAATCAAAAAGTTATGATTATGAAAATAAAATAATTACTTGGAAGATAGTTGTTAATAACAATAAAACTAAGTTAAAAGATGTAGTGGTTACAGACAATATTCCATTAGGACAAGAATTCCTACCCAAAGATTTTAAAATTGAGAAAATCATTGGTGATAATAAAAAAGAGGAAGTAGATGTAGATAAGCTTGGATTTAGATATTATCCAAATGAAAGCGGAGATAATGGTATAACAGGAACATTAACTTATACTTTTAATGATGAAATAAATGATACTTATGAAATTACTTTTACAACTAAGATTGCGGATGAGTCTATTTTCCATACTAATGGACAAAAGGCAGTTAAAAATAAGGCTTATATTACTGGTGATGTTATACCACTAGATGTATCAAAAGAGGCAGAGCAAAAAATAAATAATTCAGTAATTAACAAAACTGCTATATATACTAATTATAATGACTATGTGGATTGGAGTATAGATATAAATTCTAATTCAATTCCTATGGGAGAAGTAGAAATTGAAGATGATTTGGAAGCAGGTTTATCCTTAGATATTACATCTGTAAAGCTCTATCATGGTGTGATTGATTTTAAATTAGGAACTTTAAGTAAAGGTGAGCCAGTTGAGTTAAACGAAGATAATATTGAGTATAATGCCGATACAAGAAAATTTAAATTTATTTTTAGTGAAGATGTAAAATCTCCATATATATTAGAATTTAGGACAGATATAGTTGATCCAAACAAAAAGACAGTTTCTAATACAGCAAGTTTTAGAGGTACTGGAATATCCCAAGAAAGTAAAGTGGATGGATTTAAGGTAGAATTCAATGGTAGTGAGAGCAGTGCTGGAGGTACAACTGGTTCAATTACTGTAAACAAAGTGGACGACGAAAGTGGTAAAAAGCTTGTGGGAGCAAAGTTCAATTTGTTAGATAAATATAAAAAAAATGTACTAGGAACTGCTATAACTGGTAATGATGGAACTTTAACTTTCAAAAAAATTAGATTTGATATTCCTTACTATGTAGAAGAAGTATCTCCAGCTGAGGGTTATACTTTAAGAGAAAACAGAGAAGATAATATTAAAGAAGTTATTATTGATAGTAAAGATTCTACTAGAAATATCTCTGTAGAATTTAAAAATACTATTATTAAAGCTAATTTAGAGTTATTGAAATTAGATGAAAATAACAAGACATTAAAGGGAGCAGAATTTACTATTTATGATGTAGCTGATGAGGAAGTAACAAAGGGAAGAACAGATGAAAATGGAGTAGTTAAATTTGAAAATTTAGTTTATGGAAACTATTATTATGTTGAAACAGAGGCTCCGGAAGGATATGTATTAGATAGCACAAGACACGATTTTACTATTAGTGAAAATGGAGTAGATTTAAAAGAAGATGTAAAGAATGAAAAAATATTAGGAAATATTAAAGTATTAAAAGTAGATGAAGATAATAAATTCTTACCGAATGCTGAAATTACATTATTTGATTTAAAAGATGAAAAAATAAAATCTTTAGTTACAGATGAAAATGGAGAAGTTACTTTTGAAAATATTCCTTATGGGGAATATAAAATTAAAGAAACTAAAGCCCCAGAAGG
>JAHAIU010000217.1 GCA_018372555.1 Clostridium sp. | reverse complement strand
CTCAAACAATAAAAATTCTTAACGCCATCTTAGATATCTTAAATAAGAATTGTAGTTTCTCATTATAATAAAATCTCCAATTTAATACATATCATTAATTTTAAAAACTTATTGAATAATTTAAACTTGGGGATGTAGGCCAACTAAAGGAAGAAATTCAGACGAGCTGAATTTCAATAAAAATTAGTGTAATCGCCTAAAATATTTTAAATGCTGAATTACTAGCAAAGATAAATTGACGGTGAAGTAGCCATTTGTCTTATGAGCCGTCAATTTATCTTTGCAATTTTATTTCCATTTTAAAAGTATTATTGCATTTCCGTTAAGTTGTTCCAATAGCGTTTGGGCATAGATTTTCTTTGGAGTTTTGGATTTAAACGTTCTTTAATAGTAGCTGATTTAAAATAGCTTCTCCATAAGCCTTCAAATTCATCATTATGATTCTTTAAGTATGAATACATTTCATCATTCATTTCTGTTATTTCCCAGGAAACTTTATTGTATATAGATGCTATATTTCTTTTAATATCATGGATAATCCAATACTCATTATTAAACCTATCTGCGAAATGTGGTGAAAGTAATTCTAATATATTATGATCAGGCTCTATGGAAGCGTATAAAAACTTATCATTTATTATTGAAAATCTTACAAAGCCAGTAAACATATGAACTTCACCAAGAACTCTCTTGTCAATTAAATCTATTTGTTTTACTTCATTTAAATATAGATATTTATGTATATTAGATCCATATTTAAATCCTAATTTTAAATATTTATAACAAATTAAGCCTTTATCAATATAGTTAGATAAAAACAAATGATAAATTTTGTTTAAGGCAAGGGGATCTATCTTGCATACTATAGCATCCTTAACCTTTGTATATTTAATAGGATCAGTTTTCACATGAATTTTTTTAGTGAGCATATCTACATCAAGATTATCCTCAAGACCTATATAAGTAACTTCTTCCTTAGAATAAAATGCATCATAAATAGATGTTAAGAATCCTTCAAAAGTATCATCAAAAATTAATTTTATCATTAAAAATATCCCCCTTATATTTCACCTGTAATAGAAGTGAATTTATCATTAGGCAAAATAATATTTTTAGCTTCAGGAAGAAGTAGACTACTATTACTTTTGGGCAAAAATATATTATTTTTATTAGCAGTATAGTTAGTATCAAAGAATGATAGTTGAAGAGAGGTATCATTATCTAATTTTGGTTTATCCATATAAAGTAGTCTATTTTTAATTTTTTCATCATTAAAGGCTACATCACCAAAATACTTTCCCTTACAAGTTAAAAAATATTTTGCTCTTTTTAAAACAACACCTATCTTCTTTAAATCTTCAAAGGAAAGAGAATGAACTCTTCTTGCCATCATTATTTTTCTTGCTGAACGAACTCCAATTCCAGGTATTCTAAGTAATTCTTCATAGGATGCTTTATTTACTTCCATAGGAAAGTTATTTATATTAGTTAGTGCCCAAGAGGTTTTAGGATCAAAATCTAAGTCGAAATTATCTTCTTCATTTTTTAACAATTCTTTAGCCTTAAAACCATAAAATCTTAAAAGCCAGTCAGCTTGATAAAGTCGATGCTCTCTAACTAAAGGGGGATGGGTAATATCAGGGAGAGATTTTTCATTTTTAACTACTGGTACATATGCAGAGTAGTAGACTCGTTTTAAGTCATATTTATTATAAAGGTTCTCTGAAAGGTTTAAGATTTTAAAATCACTTTCAGGAGTAGCACCTACTATTAGCTGGGTACTTTGGCCACCAGGAACAAAAAGCGGAGTTGACTTTATATTTCTTTTTAAATCTTTATGTTCAATTATTGAATTTTTTATAATTCCCATAGGGGCTAATATATTTTCTTTGGTTTTTTGAGGAGCTAAAAGCTTTAAACTTGAAGCTGATGGAAGCTCAATATTTACACTCATTCTATCTACATATTTACCAGCTTCCTTAATTAAATTTTCATCAGCACCTGGAATAGCTTTAAGGTGTATATATCCATGAAAGTTTTCTTCTAGCCTTAATTTTTTAACCACCTTTAATAATAATTCCATAGTGTAATTTGGATTTTTAAATATAGCAGAGCTTAAAAATAAACCTTCAATATAATTTCTTCTATAAAAATTTATAGTTAATGAAACTACTTCTTCTGGGGTAAAGGCTGCTCTTTTAACATCTTTACTAGAAGCATTAACACAATACTTACAATTATATATGCAATAATTAGTTAGAAGAATTTTTAAAAGAGAAATACATCTTCCATCTGCAGTAAAGCTATGGCAAATACCACTATTTGCTGCATTACCAAGGCCACCTTTTACAGCTTTTCTTTTAGAGGAAGAAGAAGAGCAGGAAACATCGTATTTAGCAGCTGCTGAAAGAATATTAAGTTTTTCTTTTATATCCATATTATCACCTTCTTTATATATTAATCACATTATACAGAACAAATGTTCTTTAATCAATATAAAAATACTATATTGATTAAAAAATAAAAAAGATGTATATTATAGTAAAGTATGGAATAAAAGGTTAGGGAGGAATGTTTATGTTCACAATTATGATTATCAAATTAGAACCAAGGGTTTCGACAGCACCGACAGTACAAGAAATATTAACAAAATACGGATGTATAATACATACTAGATTAGGGTTACATGAAGCTACTAAAACTTCTTGTTCAAATTCAGGATTAATAGTACTAAATTTAATGAATGATGAAAAAGAAGAAATTAATAAGTTAAAAGAAGAATTAGAGAATTTAAAAGGTGTAATTATTAAATTAGTTGAAGTTTAACAAAGAGGCTGTGAAAATAGCCTCTTTTCCAATTAATAATTAATTTAAGAAACTTTTATTATGGTTGTTATTAAAATTCAGATTATAGATTATACATATATAGGAAAGGAATTTTGTATAAAAGTATATTTAAATATATAATTATATGGGGAAATTTTACTTGCAATAAATTGAATACACTTTATAATTATTATTGCATAATAAGAATTATACATGAAAGGGAGATATAAATGAAAAAATCAATTAAGCTTTTTGCTATGCTTGGATCTTTAGTTATAGCTGTTAGTTTATTTTCTGGCTGCAGTAAGTCAGATAAGAAGACTATAAACGTTTTAAACTATGGAGAAAATATTGCAGATGGACTTATTAAAGAGTTTGAAGAAGAGTACAATGTAAAGGTTAATTATAAGACTTTTGATGAAATGGAAACTATGTATATGGAAGTAACTTCAGGAAAAACTGATTGGGATGCTGTATTAGTTGCTGATCATATGGCTGATAGAATGATTCAAGAGGGATTACTTCAAAAGATTAATAAAGATAATATACCTAATTTAAAAGAAATGAATGAAAATGATATGGGGAAAGCCTATGATCCAAATAATGATTATACAGTTCCTTATATGAATGGAACTATTGGTATTGTTTATAATAAAGATTTAGTAGATGAAGAAGTTGATAGCTGGGATATACTTTGGAATGAAAAGTATAAGAAACAAATATTTATTCTAGATTCTATGAGAGATTCAATTGGAGCAGCTGCTAAGTATTTAGGATATTCATTAAATACTACTGATGAAAAAGAATTAAAAGATATTGAAAATGCATTATTAAAGCAAAAGGAATTAATATTAAAAAGAGGTGCTGATGATGTAATGGATATTATGAGAAGCGGAGAAGCAGCAGTTGCAATGATATGGTCTGGAGAAGGCTTAAACTTAGCTGATGAATATGATAACTTAGAATACATTATACCTAAAGAAGGTGCTGATTATTGGTTAGATTCATGGGCTATTCCTACAACTGCTAAAGATAAAGAAACTGCTGAAAAGTTTATAAACTTTGTAAGTGGAAAAGATAATGCTTATAAGATAGCTGAAGAAATAGGATATACTACTCCAAATAAACTTGCTATGGAAGAACAACCTGAAGAAGTAAGAAAAAATAAAGGGGCTTATATGCCTAAGGAAGTAATGGATAAATGTGAAGTTTACACATACTTACCACAAGATAAGTTAAAATTATATGAAGAAGTATGGATGAATGTTTATGCTGATTAATAAATAATTCCATTAAGAAAATATTAATATTACATTAAGTTAATAGATTCTAGGTAATAATAATAGTATAATATGAATAACAACTATTTTAAGATATGGAGTTGGTAATATTATGGATAGAATTATTGATTTTAATGAATTAAAAAATAGAGTAAATGATAAAGATATAGATAAGTTTGAAGCATATATGTATAACTTGTATTACGACATGACTTCTGGAAAATTAAATATGGCAGATTTCACAAAGAAGGTAAATGAGTATATGGAAGAAAACAATATATCTCAAGATAAGTTTTTAAAAATGCAAACTAAGCTTATGGAAAGATATGGTTTTGATGCTTCAGCTATTGAAGAACAAATTAAGTCATTAGGTTTAAATAATGTAATTCCTGGTGCCGAAGATATTGAAAAAATAAGAAAAAACATGAGTTTTCAAGAAAAGTATAAAGATAGAATTAAGGTTTCAACTACAAATACTTATTTTATTAATAATGAAAAAAATAATTTAAATATTTTAACAGATGAAAACAAAGTTATCTTAACTAGTGCAGGAAAAATAGATTTAACTGATATTGAGTTAAATGATTTCTTATGTTCATATAAAAAGGTTTTAGATGATAATTCATTAAAAATTTTATTATGTGAAAATACTAAGGAATATGATTACTAAAATAGTTTAAAAAATCTATTTATTTTCTATGAATATCGTTTATAATATTTAAGGTATGATATTAATCATGCCTTATTTTTATGTACTAAGAACTTTTAATTAAGATAATAATTATTTTAAATAGATGTACACGGGAGGATAATTAATGAGCGTATTAACAGTTAAAGATATGAGTCATGGCTTTGGAGATAGAGCAATATTTGAAGATGTATCCTTTAGATTATTAAAGGGGGAAC
>JAHAIU010000216.1 GCA_018372555.1 Clostridium sp. | reverse complement strand
CCATTTGACTTTATTACTCTAGCTATAGCATCATCTATTAAAGTGTAGAAATATTCTATATTTAACTCTTCAAATTTAGTTTTATACTCATTATCATATATTTCCTGGAAAATATCCTTAAAGGTATGATCATATTTTTTAGAAATAGTGTCCTTAGTTGCAAACCATAAGTCTTGTTTTGTATCTACTGCAAAGTTAAAGCAGCTTCTTGCAAAACTTTCAATAGATTTATTTAAGTTATGCATTCCAAGAAGTACTCCATCCCCTTTAAAATCATGGATAAGCTCCCTTTGTTCTTCTCCGTTTTCATTAGTAAATACTAATTCAGCCTTGCCATTACCTTCAATTTTCATTTCAACATCTCTATAAACATCTCCATAGGCATGTCTAGCAATAGTTATTGGCTTTTCCCAAGTTCTAACATAAGGCTTAATAGAATCAATAATAATAGGTGCTCTAAATACAGTACCATCTAAAATTGCTCTAATAGTTCCATTAGGGCTCTTCCACATTTCCTTTAAATTATATTCCTTAACTCTTGCAGCATTAGGTGTAATTGTAGCACACTTAACACCAACTCCATATGTCTTTATTGCTTCTGCTGCTAAAACAGTAACATTATCATTAGTTTCATTTCTATATTCTAAACCTAAGTCATAATATTCTGTTTTTAAATCAATAAAAGGGTTTAACAATTCATCCTTAATCATAGCCCAAAGAATCCTTGTCATTTCATCTCCGTCCATTTCTACTAATGGCGTATTCATCATTATTTTTTTCATTTTTAGCCCCCCCAATATATAAATTTTTACAAACTAATTATAACTTATAAATTAAGGTTTTACAAATATAGATGATTATTACAAGGAAATATTTGTTTATATAATACTATTATTTATTATAGTAAAATGGAAATTAATATAATTGCAAAGGTTATTTGACAAATACCAACTAATCCTCCATATAGCATGCCTTTAGGTCCTTCCTTAACTAAATCTTTAAACTTCACTCTCATTCCTATTCCAGCTAAAGCAATAATTTCAAAGTTACCACTTATCCACTTAAAGATTTTTGATACTACATCAGGTATTAGACCTAAGGTATAAAAAATACATACTATAAAGAATCCATAAATAAACCAAGGAATATTTATCTTATTTAATTTACTAGTAAGCCTACCTTTTTCTTTATTTTGTGCATTTTTAATTACTTTATTTTCTATTTTAGATTCTTCACTATTATTTATCTTTTCAAAAACTATAACAACTACTACAAGCATTATTATTCTTAAAATTTTAAATACCGTTGCTAAGTTGACTACATCTTCTGATATAAACTTAGCAGAACCTATTACTTGACCAACGGATTGAAGAATTCCTCCAATCATTGCTGAAGATTGTAAAACCTCATTATTATATAGTGCCATTGTAATAATAGGAAGCAATATCATTAGTATAGTTCCCGTAACATTTACTATGGTAATAGACATTACCTTATCATCATCTTCTGCCTTTATTACTGGTGCAGTTGCCCCTATTGCTGAAGATCCGCAAACTGAATTTCCAGCTGCCATAAGCAGAGAAAACTTTCTATTAAATTTAAGTTTTTTACCTATGTAAAAAGTTACAATAATAGTTAAAGTCATTTGAAGAATGATAAATAATAATCCATTAACTCCAAGTCCTAAAATTTGTCCAATATTTAAATTAGCTCCCATTAATACTATAGAGTAATTTAGTAAATCTTTTTCTGCAAACTTAGTTCCACCATCATAACTTTTATCCTTAAAAATTGTATTTCCAAGAATTATTCCAATAAATATTGCAAAGGTTGCTGCACCAACTTTTTCAAATATTCCACCTAAGTACTTAGATATAATACCAATAATCAGACAAACAAATAGTCCTTTCCAAATGCTTTTTAAATCTTTCAAAGTCTCACCTCAATATCTATAATTTTGTCTAAACTTATTATAGATATTATGCCTTAAAAAGCAAAATACTATTATTTTATAATTATAATAACTTATTACCTATATAGCCGTATTTTTAGAATACTCTATAAACTTTTTCATATTATTTGAAATAAATTTATCCTTATGCAAAATCAAATATAATTCTCTCTCTATTCTTCCTTCTTTTAGTCTAAAACTAAATAGCTTGCCAAGTTTAATTCTATCTTCCACAACTCTATAGGATAGACACCCTACACCTAAGTTTGCCTCTACTGTTTTCTTAATAGCTTCTGTACTTCCAAGCTCTAAAAATTTATTAAACTTTATCTTATTTTTTCTTAGAAAAATCTCTGTATGATCCCTGGTTCCGCTTCCTTCTTCCCTCATAATAAACTTCTCATTTTCTAAAAACTTTCCATCAATCAAATCATATTTTTTTAAATTATTCGAATCTCCACATATAAATATTAATTCATCTTTCCATGCTGTTTCCTTAATTATTTCATCAGAAGTTATTTCGCCTTCTACAAAAGCAAAGTCTACCTTATTTTCAAGTATTAGTCTTTCTATAGTTTTAGTATTTTCTATTATTAATGAGATTTCCACACCCTTAAAATTTGCTGAAAATTCCTTTATTATTTCAGGCAAAATATATGTACCAATAGTTGTACTAGCTCCTATTACAATTTTCCCTCCTGCATTTAATGAACAGTCTTTTATAGTTTTTACCCCTTCATCATATAGATTTAATATTCTTCTTGCATAATTTAAAAATATTTCACCTTCATGAGTTAAGAATAACCTTTTTCCTATTCTATCAAATAATTTTACATTTAAATCCTGCTCAAGTTCGTTAATACTTTGACTTATAGAAGGTTGGCTTATATACATATCTTTAGCAACCTTTGTCATATTTAAATGGATAGCAGTCTCATAAAATATTTTTAATTTTCTAAAATTCACTTTTATCTCCCCCTATAAAAAAACTCAGCCTAAGCTTAAAAAAATTTTAGCCTAAGCTGAGTCTCTATATCAAATCTAATTATTAACATCCTCATAGTCAACATCAATTACTTCTCCAACAGTATCATCAACACTACTTACTATATTGTTATCTGGTTTTTTATATTCTTTAGTATAACTATTAGTTGAACTGCTATTATCTTTTCTAAAATAATTTCTTACCTTAAAAAAGATATATAATACTATTATTATTGGAAGTAAAATTAATAATAAATTAAAAGCTAAATATGCAACTGCTCCTATTAAAATTATCCCGCCTATAACATACAACCAAGTTTTTATTTTTCCACTCATATTTATACCTCTTTGTCTTAATAATATTATTGTTCTCCGTCTTGAGGTTATTATACCATAAGTAAAATCCATTTTCAATAAGAGATATTAATTATTTCTTTAAAAGGTTTATTATACTACTTGGTTCCATTTATTATAATTTTAATGTATAAAGCTCATTATTAGCCAGTCTATAACTCCTCCATATAAAATAATTATGAAGCTATCTACTATTACAACAATTCTATAGGAAAATACACTATATTTTTTTTGCCACTGCTCTTTAAACTGTAATTCTTTTTCTTTCCTTTTCTTTAGTATTAAAAGAGCACCTAAAACTATCCCTAATGATCCAATTATAAATGTTGCACTTCTTACAACTTCTAAAGATTGTCCCCAATCAAATTTTGATACTAGTAATGAAATTATTCCAACTATAACAATAATTCCAAAGGAAATACAACTTCCAACAAATATGCACTTAATAAAATCCTTAATAATTCCAATTAATTTTTCCACTTGTTTATCTCCTAAAATCTAATTAATATAAATGGCAAGCTACATAGTGTCCTTTTTCTATTTCCTTAAATTTTGGTTCTTCACTTCTACATATTTCCATACACTTACTGCATCTACCTTGGAATTTACATCCCTTAGGAGTATTTATTGGACTAGGTACATCTCCTTCTAGCATAATCCTACTTCTATCCTCTTCTATATCCGGATCTGCTATAGGAATAGCTGACATTAATGCTTCTGTATATGGATGTTTAGGATTATTAAATAATACTTCTGATTCAGATAATTCAACCATACTACCTAGATACATAACTGCTACTCTATCTGAAATATGTTTGACCATAGATAAGTCATGGGCAATAAAAAGGTAAGTCAACCCTAATTCATTTTGCAATTTAATTAATAAATTAGCAATTTGCGCTTGAATTGATACATCTAATGCTGATATAGGTTCATCACATAATATAAACTTTGGCTCTACAGCTAAGGCTCTAGCTATACCTATTCTCTGTCTTTGTCCCCCTGAAAACTCATGAACAAATCTATTTGCATGTTCTTTATTTAATCCTACATGTTCAAGTAACTCATAAACCCTTTTATCTTTATCTGCTTTTGATTTTGCTAATCCATGAATATCTATTCCTTCAGATATAATATCAGCAACAGTCATTCTTGGATTTAATGATGCATATGGATCTTGGAATATTATTTGAACTTCCTTATTAAACTGCTTTTTTTCTTTCCCCTTTAATCCATCTATTGGCTTTCCATTATATAAGATTTCCCCATCGGTCTTATCATATAAACCAATAACAGTTCTTCCACAAGTAGTCTTACCACATCCTGATTCTCCAACTAAACCTAAAGTTTCTCCCTCTTTAATGGCAAAGGAAACATCATCTACTGCTTTTAGAATATCTTTATTTCCAATTTTGAAATATTTTTTTAAATTTTTTACTTCTAAAATTACATTATCTCCATTAGCCATTTTTTCTTTCCTCCATAATTTCTTCTAATATCTCCTCAGGTAGCTCTTCACTATATAACCAGCATTTCGCTTTATGTATATCCCCAAATGAATACTCCTTTGGCTCCTCCTCTAAACAAATATTCATGCAATACTTACAACGTGCCGCAAATGCACAGCCTTTTGGTGGTGCAATTAAGTCAGGAGGTGTCCCCTTTATTGTATCTAGTAATTGTTTCCCTTTCCAACCTAGTTTAGGAACTGAGTTCAAAAGTGCCCAAGTATATGGATGTTTAGGATTATAGAATATTTCTCTCTTTTCACCACTTTCTATAATCTG
>JAHAIU010000215.1 GCA_018372555.1 Clostridium sp. | reverse complement strand
ATATTATAATTAAATGGAAATTAATACATTAATATCCTTAAGCGTGTAATCAATTAAATTTGAGCATTAGCTGAGATGGTATCTAATACCTTTTCAGCTTTTTTTTAAGTCTTAATGTAAATAAAAGTATAAAATATAAATATTTATATGAAGATTATAAAAAATGAAAATATTTATATGATTATGGGAAAAAGGAGATTAAAAATTTTAATATTATAGGGGGAGAAGAGAGGATATGATAAAAAAATCTAAGAGATATTTATCATTAATGCTAGCAAGTGCTATATTATTTTCTAATATGGCAGGTAGCATAAAGGTTTCAGCTGAAACTAGAACAGAAGAAATTCCTATTTTGGAAGCTAAAAGTACTGAGTATGAAATTTACCCTGCACCACAAAAAATAAGTTATCAAGAAGGGGAGTTTTCTTTTGAAAATGGTGTAAACGTTATTTATGAATCGGGTATAGATAGCTATACAAAAAGCAGATTAGAAAGTGAGATTTTAAAGGCGCATAATATTAGTTATGAAGTTTCTACATCTAATGAAATAGTTGATGGAAAAACTAATATTCTAGTTGGAATTAAGGATTCAGGAGAAGCTGTTGATACTTATTCAAATAAGTACAAAATAGAAACAGAAGACCTTTATGAAAAAATTGATTCATATTTCTTAGGGGCTGATAATAATGTTATCACAGTACTTGGTAGAGATACAGATTCAGCATTTTATGGTCTAACCACTTTATATCATGTAGTAAATCAAATAGAGGATATGAGAATAAGAAACTTTAAAATTGAGGATTATGCAAATGTGGTTACTCGTGGATTTATAGAAGGTTACTATGGAAATCCATGGTCTATTGAAGATAGAAGCGATCTTATGACTTACGGTGGGTATTACAAATTAAATGCTTATTTCTACGCACCAAAAGATGATCCAAAGCATAGGGTTCAATGGCGTTCACTTTATACTGAAGATGAGTTAAAGTGGATTAAAGAACTAGCTGATGCAGGCAATGCTTCTAAAACTAGATTCGTTTATGGAATTCATCCATTCCCAGGAAATGATGCTTTTGGAATTAATAAAAATGAAGCTGGATATCAAAAGGATTTAGCTGATTTAAAGACTAAGCTTATGCAAGTTATCGATCAAGGTGTTAGACAAGTTGCTATACTTGCAGATGATTTTGCTAATCCAGGTGGAGAATTAGGACTTAGATTAATAAATGATATGACAAATTGGTTAGAAAATGAAGTAAAACTTCAATATCCTGATATGAAAACTACACTACCATATATTCCTTATGACTATATGGGAAATGGATCAAGTAATGAATTTACTTATTTAAAACAATCGCCAGATAATGTTCAACTTGTTATGACTGGAGGAAGAATATGGGGGGAAGTAACTCAAAACTTCTCAGAAACTTTTAAGAATAACACTGGTAGAGCACCATATTATTGGATCAACTGGCCATGTTCAGATAACTCTAAACAACACTTAATAATGGGTGGTAATGATACTTTCTTACATCCAGGTGTAGATCCAACACTTATTGAAGGAATAATGTTAAATCCAATGCAACAATCAGAAGCTAACAAATCAGCATTATTTGCTGTTGCAGATTATTCATGGAATATTTGGGAGACAAAAGAACAAGCAGATCAAAACTGGAATGATTCATTTAAATATATGGATCATAACACAGCTGAAGAAACTAAAGCTTCTGAAGCTTTACGTGAAATAAGTAAGCATATGATTAATCAAAATATGGATAGTCGTGTTAGAGCATTACAAGAATCTGTAGAACTTGCACCAAAGCTAACAGCATTTAAAGAAAAGGTTGCTTCTGGAGCTAGTGTTAAAGATGATGCATTAGCATTAATTGAAGAATTTACAAAATTAAAGGATGCAGCAGACTATTATAAAAATAACCCAGGAAATGAAAAAACAAGAGATCAAATAATTTACTGGTTAAACTCTTGGGAAGATACAACAACAGCAGCAATTGCATACTTAAAATCTATTATTGCAAATGAAGAAGGAAATAATAGTGAAATATGGTCTAATTATTCAGAAGGGCAATCAGCTTTTGAAAAGTCAAAAACTTATGGATTTAAATATGTAGATCATATTGAATATGCAGAAGTAGGAGTTCAACATATTGTTCCATTTATAAAAAATATGGAATCATTTTTAGCTCCAATAGTTTCTGGTATAGTAGATCCATCTAAGGTAGTATCAACAATTATTACTAGTAGAGTAGATACTCCAGCAGGAAATTTAAATAATATTTTAGATAACAATCCTTCAACAGAAATTGTTTATAAAAATCCCAATAGTATTTCAGAAGGCACTTATATTGGTATTAAATATAATAGAACAATTAAAATTAAGGATGTAGAATTCTTATTAGGTGCTATTGCAAATAAAAATGATACAATGCAAGAAGCTAAGATTCAATATACAGTTGATGGTAATGAATGGTTAGATTTAGAAGATGGTAAAGTATATACTATGCCAAATAAGATTACAATTGAAGGACTAGACTTAGCTGCAATGGGAATTCGTGTTATTGCTATTAAGAATAAAACAAATACTTGGTTTGGAGTAAAAGATATTACTGTAAATAAAGGCGATATTACAGAAGATTCAGGTATAAATCCAACTATAATAAGAAGTCAATGGCAACAAATATATGAAGGATCTGAGTCTAATTTATTTGATGGTAATGATTCAACAGATGTTTGGTATAAAACACATACTGGTGATATGACTAATGTTGGAGATTTTATTGGAGTTGATTTAGGAAAAGTAATTCCAGTAGGAGATGTTAGATTTGTAGTTGGAAGAAATGGCTCAGCAGATAAATGGACTAGCTATAAATTAGAATATTCAACAGATAACTTAAATTGGACAACATTCAAAGAATATACTGGTAAGGCTTCTGGACAAGATATAATTCAAGAAAACTTTGAAGGAAAAGAAGCTAGATATGTAAGATTAACTAATAAAGTAGCTCTTAAGAAGTGGATAATATTCTCAGAAATTAATGTTAAAAAGCAAGGGGCAGTTGAATCAAAAAAGAATGTATATACAAATACTGATCTAGAACTTTCATCAATTTTTGAAAATGAAGAATTAACTAAATTAGTTCCAAAAGAAAATATAACTTTAAAAGCTAATGAATATATAGGAATTAAATTAGATAGAATAAAGGACTTAAGTGAAATAGCTTTAGAAGTATCAAATATGGATGGATTAACATTACAAACATCTATGAATGGAGTAGAATGGACTAATGTTAATTTAGGAAATGGAAGTACTTTAGAAGATGCTAGATATATTAGATTAATAGCTAATAAAGATGTTAGCTTTAATTTAAATAAATTTGAAGTTAAATCTAATGAAGTTTATCAGCCATCTATAAAAGAATCCTTTGTAAAAATTAATGGTAAAGTAGAAAATATATTTGATAAAAACTTTACTACTTCAGCATCCTTTGATGCTTTTCCAAGGAAAGATAAGGGGATAGTATTTGATTTAGGTCAAACTATGAATATAAAAAATCTTACTTATGCTGTACTAGATACAGAAAGAGATTATTTAAGAGATGCTAAATTCCAAATATCTTCAGATGGAGAAGATTGGACAGATGTAATTACTATTGGTGATGGTTTAACAAATGACAGTAGTGATATGGAATCTAAACCTGTTGAAGGTGGATATGATCATGGAGATAGTACAACTATAGTTCCAATTTCTCATGCCTTTGTAAAAGGTGAATTAGATTCTGCTAAAGAAGCAAGATATTTAAGAATATTATTTACAGCAGATTATATGTACAGATGGGTTAAAATAAGTGAAATATTAATAAATGATGGAGAGTATATAAGAACAGTTAATAATCCAAGCTATGTATCAGATCCAATAGAATTAGCTGGATTTGCTCCAGAAAATATTAATGATGGAAATTTAACTACATCATATAAGCCAAATACAAATAATGGACAAATAAAATCAGGAAGTTTAACCTACCGCTTATCTGAAAATACTGATATTAATAAGATAAATATTGTTCAAAGTGGAAATGATATTTCAAATGCAAAAGTTATGGCTAGAACTGGGTATAATGAAGCTGGTGAAGCGATTTGGAATGAACTTGGAACATTAAGTAAAAGCTTAACAGAGATTATAAATACTAAATATGATAATATTTTTGAAATAAGAATTGATTGGGCTGGTATAGCTCCTACTATATATGAAATAGTAACAATGAATGATAAGGATATTCCGAACACATCTGAATTAGAGGATTTAGTAGCTACTTCAGAAGACTATGTGGAAGAAGAATATACAGCAGGAAGTTTTGCTAAATTTACGGAAGCTTTAGAAGCTGCAAAGGCTATATTAAATAATATAGAAAATTCAAATCAAGAAAAAGTTAATATTGCAAAAGATAATTTGTCAGCTGCAATTGAGGAATTAGTTAATATAGAAGAATTATCAAATATTATTGATGAAGCTAATAACATTAAGAATAATGGTGAAAATTATACAGAAGAATCTTTAGATATTCTTAATATAGCATTAGAAAATGCAGAGGAAGCATTAGAAAATCCAGAAGCAACTAAGGAGATGGTAAATAGTGCAGTATCAGCTTTAAGAATTGCAATAGATTCTTTAGTTAAGGAAGATATAGATACTCCAGAAGCTGATAAGACATTATTAACAATAGTTGTAGAATATGCTGAGGAAGTTAAGGCAAATGGAGATCTTGAAGATGTTGTTCCAGCAGTAGTTAAAGAATTTGAGGAAGCATTAAAAGAAGCTAAGGCTGTTTTAGTAGATAAAAAAGCAACAGAAGCTAAAGTAAATGCAGCTATAGAGAGATTAGTTAATGTGATTCATATGCTAGAATACAAAAAAGGTAATAAGGAAGAGCTTATAAAATTAGTTGAGGTAATAAATGCTTTAGATGAAAGCAAATATACAACAGCAACTTGGGAAGCACTTCAAGTTGAACTTGAAAAGGCTAATAAAGTAATAGAAGATGAAAATGCAATGGAAGAAGAAGTATCTAAGACTTATGAAAGC
>JAHAIU010000214.1 GCA_018372555.1 Clostridium sp. | reverse complement strand
TAAAGAAGAACTATTGATTAAGGCTAAGGAGCTAGGTTTAATTTATTGAAAGTAGAGGTGTAAATATGGCATTTTTAAGTTATAACAATAAGAATATATATTATGAGGTTCATGGAGAAGGAACTCCACTTGTAATTTTAAATGGGATAATGATGTCTCACGGGAGTTGGCAAGTATTTTTACCAGAGCTTTTTAAGGATAATAAAGTAATTCTTTTAGATTTCTTAGATCAAGGAAAGTCCGATAAGATGGAAGAAAGCTATAAGCAAGATATTCAAGTTGAAGTACTAAAGGCAGTTATAGATGAATTAAAACTAGATAAAATAAACCTTTTTGGAATTTCATATGGTGGAGAAGTTGCATTACAATTTGCTTTAAAATATCAAAGCTATCTAAACAAGCTTATTTTATTTAATACTACAAGTTGCACAAATCCATGGTTACAAGATATAGGCAGAGGATGGATTAATGCAGCAGAAGATAGGAATAAAGAAGCCTTTTATAATGTAACAATACCTATTATTTATTCGCCAGGGTTTTATACTAAGAATATAGATTGGATGAATAGAAGAAAAGATTTATTATACAAGGTATTTAATGAGGAATTTTTAACTGCTATGATAAGATTAATAGAGAGTGCAGAAGGATATGATGTGAGAAATGATATTCATAATATAAAGGTAAAGACTTTGGTAGTAAGTAGTGAATATGATTTTGTTACACCAGTAAATGAACAAGAGTATATTAAAGAAAAGATAGAAAACTCTACTTATATATTGATTAAGGATTCTGGACATGCATCTATGTATGAAAGACCAATAGAATTTCTAACTATACTAAAAGGGTATTTATCCATTGAGAATTACATGAAAATAGTATAAAATAACATTGGAAAATGTAAGGAGTTACTTGCTTATAAAATGCAAAATAAGGGAGACAATGATATGAAGTATAATAATGAAACAAGTGAAAAAATAATGAAGGTATCCTTAAAGTTATTTTCTGAGCAGGGATACTATCCAACTACAACAAAACAAATTGCAGAAGAAGCTGGAGTTAATGAATTAACTATATTTAGACATTTTGGATCTAAGAGTAATTTATTTCAAGTAACTACAGAGCATTATGTAATTGATTCTAGAGTAGATTATATATTAAATGATATAGAAGATTTAAGTTTTGAAGAAGGAATGTTATTAATAGCAAATAGAATATATAAGCTATTTATTCAAAATACAAAGCTTTATAAGGTTCAAATGAAATTATCTGATAATGAGCAAGGTTTTGTGAAGCTTAAATTGTCAAGAAAAATAATTAGCATCTTAATAGAATATTTTAATGAGCTTAAAGAAAGAAAAGTAATAGATGGTGAGCCAGAAATAATGGCTGTAACTTTGGTAAATAGCCTTTTAGGTGCATTTACTGTAGAGATATTAGGAGATAATACAGTAAGTAATTTAAAGTGGGAAGATATAGTAAAAGAGCATACAAGACAATTTGTATCTATATATAAGTTATAAAAGAAATTATATATTTTATTAAGTTGTATTTCGCATTCAAAATATATAAGTTAAGAAGATATTTTAACAACTTATACAAAAATTAAAAAATAGGAACTAATTAATCTTATTTCATTAAGAAGATGAAAAAGATTAATTTTTTTAACAAACATAAAAGTAAGTACTTACAATTGAAGGGAGAATAATAATGTTAAGATTGAAAAATAAAGTTGCCATAGTTACAGGAGCATCTCAAGGAATCGGAAGATGTATTGCAGAAACCTTTGCGAGAGAAGGGGCTAAGGTAGTAGCAGTTGATATGAATAAATTACCTTATGAAAATAGTAATATATATGGATATGAGGTAAACGTTACCGATAGAGTGGGTATAAAGGTGTTTTTCGAAAGTATAATCGAAAAGTTTGGGAAAGTAGATATTTTAGTAAATAATGCAGGAATAACTAGAGATGCATTAATTCAAAAGATGACTGAAGAAATGTGGGATTTGGTAATAAATGTTAACTTAAAGGGATTGTTTAATATAGCTCAATTAGTTGGGCCTCAGATGATGGAAAATGGAGAAGGTTCGATAATAAATATTGCTTCTGTAGTTGGAGAATTTGGAAATGTAGGACAAACTAACTATGCTGCAACAAAGGCAGGGGTAATAGGTATGACAAAAACTTGGGCAAAAGAATTTGCAAGAAAGGGTGCTAAAGTCAGAGTTAATTCAGTAGCACCAGGATATATAAATACAGAAATGATGAAAACTGTACCAGAAAAAGTATTAGAGAATATGAGAGCTAAAACTATGATTGGAAGACTTGGAGAACCAGAAGAAATTGCAAATGCAGTTTTATTCTTAGCCAGTGATGAATCGTCATATATAACTGGCCATAATTTATCAGTTAATGGTGGAATGAGATTATAGGAGGATATTATGAGGGGAAGGACAATAAAGGAAATAAATTTAGGGGATAAATCAAGTTATAGTAGAACTGTATCAGAGGCTGATGTAGTTTTATTTGGAGGGGTAAGTGGAGACTTAAATCCAGCACATTTTAATGAGGAGTATTCAAAGGAAACTATGTTTAAGGGAAGAATAGCTCATGGAATGTTGTCTGCAAGCTATATTTCAACTGTCCTTGGAATGCAGCTTCCAGGTCCAGGAACAATATATCTTTCACAAGAGTTAAAATTTACAGCTCCTGTAAAGTTTGGAGATACTATAACGGCTACAGCTGAAGTTATAGAAAGAATAGAAGAGAAAAATAGAATAACCCTTGAAACAATTTGCCTAAACCAAAGAGGGGAAGTTGTAGTTAAAGGTAAAGCGGTAGTAATGCCTCCAAGATAAGATTCAGAAAGTAAGGGGGAAAGAGGAATGGATCTATTAAATAGTATTTGGGATTTAGCTAAAAAAGACATAAAAAGAATAGTACTACCAGAGGGAGAAGAGAGAAGAACTATAGAGGCAGCTAGAAAAATAAAAGATTTAGGGTTAGCATACCCTATATTAATAGGGGATAAGGAAAAAATTACAAATGAGATTAAAAGTTTGAATTTAGAGTTTGAGGATATTGAGATAATTGATCCAAATACTTCGAGGAATATAGATAAGTATGTAGATAAGTTTTATGAATTAAGAAAAAATAAGGGTATAACTATAGAAAAAGCTAAACAAATAGTTAAAGATCCAATGTATTTTGCAACTGTAATGCTAAAGTGTAATGATGTAGATGGACTTGTATCAGGGGCGGTTCATACTACAGGAGATTTATTGAGACCTGGTCTTCAAGTAATTAAGGCGGCTAAAGGAGCTTCAGTAGTATCAAGCTTTTTTATAATGGGAGTTCCAACTTTAAGTTATGGAGAAGAGGGAATGCTTCTATTTGCAGATTGTGCTGTAAATCCTAATCCAAGTTATGAACAGTTAGCTGAAATAGCAATAACTACTGCTGATACAGCTAAAAAAGTATGTAAAATAGAGCCTAGAGTTGCTATGCTCAGCTTTTCTACTATGGGTTCAGCAGATCATGATACAGTAGAAAAAGTGAGAAGGGCTACGGAATTAGCTAAGAAGTCAAGACCAGATTTACTTATAGATGGAGAAATGCAATTAGATGCTGCAATAGTAGAGAGTGTTGCTAAGCAAAAATCTCCTAATAGTAATGTTGCGGGAAAAGCAAATATATTAATATTTCCGGATTTACAATCAGGGAATATAGGATATAAGCTTGTACAAAGATTTGCAAAGGCTGAAGCTGTAGGACCTATATGTCAAGGTTTTGATAAGCCTATTAATGATCTTTCTAGAGGATGCTCTGTAGAAGATATAATTAATGTAGTAGCAGTAACAGCAGTACAAGCACAAAATAATTAAAAAAGGGGATTCATAGATGAAGGTACTTGTAATAAATTGTGGAAGCTCCTCATTAAAGTATCAAGTAATAAATATGAATACTTATGAAGTTGTGTGCCAAGGTATATTTGAAAGAATTGGACTGGAGGACTCTGTATTAACTCATAAGAATTCTATTAAAGGAAAGTATGTAGTAAAAGGGAATTTTTCAAATCATAAAGATGCTATTAATTTAGTTTTAGAAACATTATTAGATAAAAAGTATGGTGTAGTTAATGATATAAATGAAATTTATGCAGTAGGTCATAGAGTAGTTCATGGAGGAGAAAAGTATTCAAATTCAGTACTTATAGATGAAGAAGTTTTATGTTATTTAGAGGAATGTGTTAAGCTTGCACCAATTCATAATCCTCCAAACATAATAGGAATAAGAGTATGTAGTGAATTAATGCCAAAGACTTCTATGATAGCAGTGTTTGATACTGCATTTCATCAAACTATGCCAGAGGTAGCATACATCTATCCTATTGAATACAGTTTATATGAGAACTATGGAATAAGAAAGTATGGCTTCCATGGTACTTCACATAAATATGTATCACAAAAGCTAGGGGAAGTATTAAATAGGAATATTAAAGAAATGAAAATAATTAGTTGTCATTTAGGTAATGGAGCAAGCATTTGTGCAATAAAAGGGGGAGTATCTATAGATACATCTATGGGATTTACCCCTCTTGCTGGAATAGCTATGGGAACTAGATCAGGGAATATTGATCCATCAATTTCTACTTTCTTAATTGAAGAGTGTGGATATACAGCTGAAGAAGCAAATGAAACTCTTAATAAAAAGTCAGGAGTACTCGGAATATCTGGTGTTAGCTCTGATTTTAGAGATATAGAGAAGGCTGCCTTAGAAGGAAATGAAAGAGCTAAATTAGCTTTAGATATATTTTATTATAGGATACGGGGACAAATAGCTGCTTATGCTGCACATATGGGTGGAGTAGATGCTATTATTTTTACAGCTGGAATTGGTGAAAACTCAAGTATAACAAGAAAAGCTTGTTTAGAAGGAATGGATTTTTTAGGAATAGAGATTGATAATAATCGTAATAATGTAAGGGGAGAGATAGCTAAAATAAATACTGATGCTTCAAGGGTTAAGGTATTTGTTATTCCAACTAACGAAGAACTAATGATTGCAAAGGAAACGCTAGAAGTTATATTTGGCTAAGACTTGTTACTATA
>JAHAIU010000213.1 GCA_018372555.1 Clostridium sp. | reverse complement strand
ATATCTTCAATATAGTTAAATATTCTTTTGGCATTATTTTCTTTTGTTAATTTTTTATAATTAATTTGCTTTGAAAATCTTTTTTAGAGCCAATATAGATATTATTAAGTTCAATTGTTTCGCCTGCTGTTAAGGGTTCTGCTAACTTAATGATATCTATTTTTATGTACTCACTAGACTTTTTTATAGTTCCGATCTTACATTTCCATTATTTGGATTTCTATATACAATGAAGTATTACTTTTTACTTTCTATTAAATTTACAGATTTCAATTCACTTTCTAACTTAGAAATACTTGAATTAAGATAGTCTATTTTTTGATTTTTAAGAGAAATGCTGGTTTGTAAAAAAAAATTATTAATACTAAAATAATTATCACTATACTTATTTTTTTATTTCTTTTAATTTTTTCAATTAACTCACTAAACATATTACTTTCCTTTCAAAAAAGAAGAACTATTAAAAATAGTTCTTCTATAATATCTTTATAGTTCCATAGCTTTATTTTTTATTCTAACTTCTTTTACAGACTTTTCAATTTCAATAGTTTTTTCTTTTTTTAAAGGCACAATTTCTATATCATTGCCCTCACAAAATTCTAAAAGATCTGTATATGTCCAACTTTTAACTTCCTTTTCCGTTTTAGTTATTTCTTCTTCAGAAACTTCAAAACCACTTAATTCAGGTACTAATATATCAATAGCATAATCTCTAAATTCTTCTATAGATTTTATAACTTTTAATTCATCAGGATTAGAATTATAGTAAACCTCAACCCCATTAGATAGAGAAGCTGAAAATAAATCATCTAAATCTTTCTTTAAGTTTACTTTTTCTTCACTTAAATCAAATCCAATCCTTTCATTGATATCAGCTCTATATAAAATATCTATTTGTTTATTTAATTTTTCTTCTAAATTCTTAGTAAAGTCTTTATAAAGTAAAACTTCCAATGAATTAAATCCATCAATAGGTGAATTATATTCCTTTACATATTCATTTATTCTCTCTATACAACTGTAATAAGTTTTTGCATTGTTATATACTATTGGCATTGATTTAAAATTTAATATGTTTAAAAATGTACTTTTATCATCATTAGCAAGTTCATTCATAGTCTTTGCACATGATTTTTCTAATTCCATTACTTCTGCTAAACTTTGTCTTTCTAAATTAATATCAACATTTAACATAGCTCTATTAGGTTCTATTCCTATTTCTTTATAGTCAGAATTTGATATATGAAAACTAGGCTTAAAACTATTATCAATGTTATTTTCAGGTTCAATTCCAAACATATCTGCTAACCTATATATAGAATCCTTAGCACTTATACCTTCAGCTTTAGATACAAACTTAATTCCATCTCCACCTTCAGGTTGTCCTCCAAAATCATAAAAGTAATTTTTATCTATATTTATACAACAAGAAGCTGTTTTTTCTCCTCTTAAATTACACCATAGTTTATTACCTCTTTTAACTGTATCTATTCCAAGTTTATCAGCAATATCTCCTATTGGAATCTCTTTTAATTTATTTATATCATAAAAAGGCTCTACTTCCTCTTTAAACGCTCTTTCTTTGTTATCTAATGTATTATCTATACTTTTACGTAAATCTTCATATCGAGCCGATTTTAGCTCTTTATTAATCAATCCTTTCAGATCATTTACATATCCATCTCCTATATCAAAATGTAAAGGTATTACTTTCTCTGGTGCATAGTGTAGTTTTAATTTAGTTTTAGCATATGGATAATACTCATCCCTTTGCTCTGCTTCTCTTTTTAATTCTCTAACTTTTAACTCTGCTTCCTTAAATCTTTCATTTGCTTCTTTAAGGTCAATTACTTCACCTTTTTTAAAAAAATTCTCTTCGCAAAAATCAACTGTTATATATGGCTCTTTAAATACTCCTTTCTCATTCAACTCTCTGTTTTCATCACTTATAAATTTATCTTCAGATAAATTTATATCTTTTTCATATTCCATACTTAAAACCTCACCCTCATTTTTTTTATAAAAAAAAGAGTTATTAGTCTTTTCAACTTCTAACTCTTTTTTAAGTCTATATAAATTTTTATTATCATCAACATATATTAAATTTTCTAAATTATAAGTTTTCCCTACATAAATATCTCTATATGAATCATCTTTTTTTAATAACATAACATGATTTTTACCAGTAAAATCTTTAGAATCTCTTTCTTTATTTCCATCAATTTTAAACCAAGTATAAGAATTGTTTTTCTCTATCAGTTCCTCCAATTCAGTTTTACTTAATTCATTTATTTTGATTTTATCTTTCCCTAAAAACTCTTTTACTGCTTCATCTTCAATTAGTATTTCTTTCTCTTTTATATTTAAAAGAGAACTTTCAATAGTTTCTATAAACTCTTTTGTAGTTTCTTTTACTTCTTTCAAAAGCCTTTCTTTATCTTTAAAATCTCTATCCTTAGTCCAAGATTTTAAATATCTAAGAGAATATTCTTCAGTATCTATATTAAAATAACTACTTACTGAAAAAGCGACCATTTCTGCTTGAAACTCTTTTTCAGCCTGAGTATAATTTAAAAAAGTTTCACTTGTATGCAATTTAGCATGAGCTAACTCATGGATTAATGTTTTTATATTTTGTATCTCTGAATTTCTAGGATTTAATGCTACTTCATTAGTAAATGTATAACTTACTCCTTTTACTTGACCTAATTCACTTTTAGGCTCAATAATCTTAATTCCAATTTTATCTGCTAAATTTTCTAAAGAATTAAAAAAGCCTTTATAATTCTCAACTCTTCCTTCTAACCATCTATTCGGAAACAATTTAGGTATTTCTTCTAAAGGTACATTAGTTTGACTTACATCAAAAACATATCCTTGTTTAAATAAAGTTTTTCCGGGAATAAACTCTAATTTCGTCTCTTTTATTAAGGCTTTTTCTCTCTCAGTTGCTTTGCTTACAAGTTTAATCGTTCCATCTTCTGCTTCAAATCTATCCCCTAATTTTGTTGGTACTAAAATTTTTATTCCCTTTTCTCCCTTATTAACTACATACCCTTTCTCTTTCCAAAATGCAAAACTGCCTACTGCTCTAGCTCCTCTAAACTGTTCTTCTATAAGTATTGAATTCTTAAAAGAATAGTTGTAAAACTTAGACATAAAAGAAAGATATTCTTTTATATCTTCAGGTGAATTAAAAACCTTATCTATTTTTTTATTTGCTTGTTCTACGAGCAAATCTACTTCTTTTTTCCTCTCCTCATTACTTTTCTTTTTAAAAGCCATACTTATTTCCTCCTTAAACATTTATACTTTTATAAAATTAAAGAGTGCAGCCATGTAAATAACATGGAAACACTCTTTAATTTACCAAATCTAAATTATTTAGCCTCAATATTAGCGTTAATTATATATTCTAATAATACCTTTTTAGCTTTTTCTTCTGAATCAACTACATCTATTAAATCATCTTCTAAACCTTCTTGTTCTATTTCTGAACCCCCTCCAAATCCATTTCCATTTTTATAAACATAATATTTTTTCATATATATTCACTCCTTTAATAATTTTTTACCTTTAGTTCTTTTTCAAAAAAATAAAAGAATATTTTTAAAATACTCTTTTAAACTTCATAATTATAATCTTCTATAATACTTTTATTCTTTATATCAACTGCAAGGATCATTGTGTTATCTTCTTCTTTTTGATTTAATTCATCACTTAATAGCTTAATATAATTTTTATTTGCTTTAACAACAATATCTCTTTTTTCTTCAAGAAGATAAACTGAAACCTCATTTTCTCCTACAATTTCATTAACCATTGCTAAATTTTCAAACATAAAATATTCCTCCTTAATTACATATCATATTCAATAGAACTTTGTAATTTTTCATATTCTCTTTGGTTTTTCATGCTATTAATATCGTTATTTAAACTTTTTTTCATCATAGAAATACTTTGTTTAGTTATTATAATATTTTTATTTCTTTCCCATCTTTCCTGTAAATTTTCAAACTTTTTTTGACTTTTTAAGTCTTCTTCTTTTACATATTCTTTAATTTCTTTAAGAATAGTGTTTCCCATTCTTGTATATAGGTCTTGAATTTTATTGTCTTTATACGTTGTAGTTTCTACTTTTCTTTTACCATAAACCTCCTTATAAAACTTGTCTTCTTTTTCTAATCTATCAACCAATTCTTTAAATTCATCTTTTTTATATGTTTCTATATAGTATTTAGTTAAGTTATCAATTAATGGTCTTACTTCTTGCATAGAATTATAATTGTAATGCCATTGGCGTTTATCTGAAGGAAGTTTTTGAACTATTTCTTTAACCATTTTTCGCATTTCAATATCTTCTTTAAAACTCATTTCCTTCTTTCCTTGAATCAAATTATCTCTTATAAGTGAATTTATTTTATCTAAATCTTTCTGTTTATCTAACAAAGAATTAACAAAAGAACTTTTCATATTATATAAAGTTTTAGGTTTAAATTTTCCTCTTTCTCTACTAGGATTTATTTCAACACTAGCAATATGAACATGAATATTATCTGTATTATAGTGTAGACTTGCTGACCATGTTAGGTCTTTAAAATCTTCTCTTTTAATTAATTCTTCCATAGCTCTTCTAGTTGCTTCCTGTATTTTTTCTTCATCCAATGCTCCATTTTCAGAATCATATAATCCATTTACTTCTAAGAATTCATTATCAAAACTAAAAACTTCTTGCCACATATTACTACCATTCGATTGAGCTTTATCAAAATCTTTTTTTAGCTTTTTAACTTCTTTTTCAGTTAAAGAATGTTTGTCTTTAGTAAATAAAGAACCTATTTTTTCAGGATTACCCATATAGTTGTTATACGCTGAATATTTATCAAACGTACATCACGGAATATCCGAACGGCAAATTTATCTCTCAAATCAACACTGCGGAAAACAAACGGCTTTACCAGATTGTAAAGAGTAATCCGACATCAGCGAATTTCAAGGCATTTTTTGATAACGCCAACATGCAGAAATTCTTCACGGATAAAGATACGCGTCCATTCCTTCCGGAAGTTCGCGCGTTATACGATGATTTTCTGTTTCAAGGAATCGACAGCCTCCGGGAGAAAGGAAACGCAACAGCCATCCGGCAGATTATTGACGAGTATAA
>JAHAIU010000212.1 GCA_018372555.1 Clostridium sp. | reverse complement strand
TCACCATGAATAACTTCAAAAGCTTTTCCTTCAACTTTTCCAAATGGAAGTAATCTTTCATATTTAGTTCCTAGTAATTCAGTTCCCTTGAACTCTTTTACTACTTCATAATCTTCTCCTAAAACTTTAGGAGCTAATTCTTTTGCAAGAACTAAAATTTCATCTCCAACTTTAGCTTCTATATAATCATAAGCCTTGTTTACACATAGTGCTAAGTTAGATGGTAAAGTCCAAGGAGTTGTTGTCCAAGCAAGTATATATTTATTTTCTTCTCCTTCAACTTTAAACTTAGCTATAGCAGTTAAATCCTTAACATCCTTATAACCTTGTGAAACTTCATGAGAAGAAAGTCCAGTTCCACATCTTGGACAGTATGGCATTACCTTATGTCCCTTATATAAAAGTCCCTTTTCCCATAATTGATTTAATGCCCACCAAACAGATTCAATATATGAATTGTGATATGTAACATAAGGCTTTTCCATATCAACCCAATATCCAATTTGGTCAGTCATCTTTTCCCACATATTAACATAAGTAAATACTGAGTCCTTACATTCTTTAACGAACTTTTCAACCCCGTATTCTTCTATTTGCTCTTTTCCTGAGATGCCAAGTTTCTTTTCTATTTCTAACTCAACTGGAAGTCCATGAGTATCCCATCCAGCCTTTCTAATTACCTTGTATCCCTTCATTACCTTATATCTTGGAATAATATCCTTCATAACCCTTGTTAATACGTGTCCTACGTGTGGTCTTCCATTTGCTGTTGGAGGTCCATCATAGAAAGTAAAATACTCACCATCTTGGTTCATATCAAAGTTCTTCTTAATTACATTCTTATCTTTCCAAAGGTCAGCTACTTCTTTTTCCATGCCTACAAAACCCTTTGGTAATTCAACCTTTTTGTACATAATTAAACTCCCTTCTTGTGATTTAAACTTATTTAAAAGCTACTTTGCTTTCCTATTAATAAATTTAATATATAAGTTTTCAATTAATGTAATTTACACTTTAAAATTATTTTTCACTCAAAATAATATAGGCACTTAAAATGTAGATTATTTATTGAAACATATATATTTGTTTTTAACAATTTTTATAAATAAAAAATATAAATTATAATATTTAATGCTTTTAAAAAGACCCTAATCCCTAAAATGTGATAATTCATACTTTAAAGATATTGGTTAATTTACTATTATGTTAATACCCTTATTCTTTGCACTATATCCTTATTATATTTCCTAAATATAATAAAAAAACTTCGCCCACAATAGGACGAAGATTATTCGCTATACCACCTAAGGTTTATAATTCCACTTATATTAATGAAATTATTAATTTCGAGCACTAACATACTCTATCTTTTAACGCAAGCTAACGTGAAGACCTAATAAGAATTTTACCTTTCAGCCTCAAACTCCTAGGTGATTTTCCCTAATCTTATCTATGGTTTTGCACCTTCCAACCACTCTCTTAAAGAATCCAATTAAGTACTTTTCCTAATCATAGTTTTTATTTATAAAAGTCATCTATGCTTTCAATTAATGTAATTTACTTTCAGAATTATTTATCACTTAAAATAATATAAATTCTCAAAATGTATATTATTTATTGAAACATATATATTATTCTACTACAAAATAAATTAATATAAAAGTATATATATGAGAATATTTTAATAAATTTAAAGAAAAATATCAATATCTTTATAAATATTAACCATCTTGATAGTTAAAACTAATTAATAATTTTTATCAATTAGTATTGACTTTCTATGGCAATACACATATAATATAATCATAAAGAATAAATATTAAAAATTTATTTTTTATCCCCTTTATTTTCCTTAATCTATTCTTATATTAGGAGGAAAGATAAATGGAAAATAACTTAAACGAACAAGTCCTTGATAAGCTTACTAAAGTTTGTACTTGCAAGGCAATACCAAGATCCAAAATTAAAGATGCAATCAAAGCCGGAGCTCATACTGTATCAGAAGTTTCTAAGGCAACGGGAGCTTGTACAGGTGGGTGCAGAGGCTACAGATGTACCCCTACAATCCAAAATTTGATTGAGAAGCATCTGGAAAATAACTAATATAGTTCCCCCAAACTATATTAGCATATAGATTATATCTCCCCTAAAGCCACCTGCTATGTAAACAGGTGGTTTTTTTATGCTAAAAAATAAATAGAGCTGCATTACATCAGCCCTATAAATCTAATTTTTTAAAATATCTTCATTGATATTCCATAACTTTTGAAACTATCTTTTGATAAATTAATATGTTTTAATTCCTTGTCTTCTTCTTTTTTAAGACTTGATGTATTAAATTCCATCATTGCTTCTTCAAAGTATTTTCTTATTCTCTTTGGGGTAGGTATAATAATAGCCTTAAATATCATAAAAATCTCCTAAAAATTTATCTACATTATAATATACTGCGTTTTATTACAATTATTCTTACTATATTTTCTGTAGCTACCTCTAAATTATTCCTTTCAGCCTTCAAAGCTCTATCTAGTCTATTGCTCCTGGAGTTATACCTATTATTGAGTCTATACCAAGATAATAAAGTTCTTCAATTCCATTTTCTATTCGTCTTGCAAAGATTATTACTGGGAAATAACCCTATATTCATTTTATTATTATAGCTATAAATATATATACTTAATTGCCAATTGTGATATAATTTTATAGAACTTATTAAGGAAGGAGCTATATTATGGCAAGTAAGTTTTATTTACATAAAGGAAAAAATAAGAGAGCTGAACAAGGCAGGCCTTGGATATATATTGATGAGATAAATGAATATGATGGTGACTATGAAAATGGTGATATAGTTGAAGTTTATAACCATAAAGGATTCTTTATAGGTAAAGGCTATATTAACGATAGAAGTAAAATAACAATTAGAATAATGACTAGAAATATAGAAGAAGAAATTGATTATGATTTCTTTAAAAGAAGATTTGAGGCTGCCTATGATTACAGAAAAACTGTTATAGACACTTCTTCTTGCAGACTTATCTTTGGTGAAGCTGACTTTTTACCAGGCCTTACAGTAGATAAATTTGAAGATTACTATGTAATTCAAATATCTACATTAGGAATGGATCAGTATAGAGATATTGTCGTAAAAATATTAGTTAATGAATTTGGTGCTAAAGGTGTTTATGAAAGAAGTGATATTAAGACTAGAGAAATCGAAGGTCTTGAACAAACTAAGGGCTTCTTAACTGAACCTTTCGATACTAATATTAAAATTATTGAAAATGGTGTTAAATACATAGTTGATTTAGAAAATGGCCAAAAGACAGGTTTCTTTTTAGACCAAAAAGAAAACAGAGCAGCTATGCATAGAATTTGTAAGGACAGAGATGTATTAGATTGCTTTACTCATACAGGATCTTTTGCATTAAATGCAGGAATCGCTGGAGCTAAATCTGTTTTAGGTATTGATGTATCTCAACATGCTATAGATTGTGCTACAAGAAATGCAGAACTTAACAACTTACAAGATACTGTTAAATTCGAGTGTCATAATGCTTTTAATGTTCTTGGAGATTGGTCAAGAGAAGGTAGACAATTTGATGTGGTTATTTTAGATCCACCAGCCTTTACTAAATCAAGAAATACAATTAATGCTGCTATTAGAGGATATAAAGAAATAAACCTTAGAGGTTTAAAAATGGTTAAACCAGGCGGCTACTTTGCAACTTGTTCTTGTTCACATTATATGAGTGAAGAACAATTAAAGAAAACAGTTCTAGAAGCAGCTCATGATGCTAGAAGAACCTTAAGACAAGTAGAAGTAAGAACTCAAAGTTCAGACCATCCAATATTATGGGGTTCTGATGAATCCTATTATTTAAAGTTCTTCATATTCCAAGTAGTTTAAATTTAATTAAGTAAATTAACCTTAATATAAAGGGGCTGTTTCACTAAAACAGCCCCTTTTACAATTAACGATTATCAATTAACAGTTAACAATTATTGATGTAATTCTTTCAGAATTACTAAAAATATCTTTTCAAAACTCCTTCAGGAGTTTTTCCTTAATTTTTCATTCTTTATTTTTAATTATGTATCAGCACCTTTTATAATAATCCATTTTCTTCAAAATAAGCTTCTACTTCAAGCCAACTATTTACACGAATATCATCATAATCTTTGTCTAAATTATGATGAGCTGAGAACAATAATCCCTTCCCAGAAAAAACACTTAAATTTTCAAGGGAATCATCTATTAAATAATCTGTATTAATAATAGATTTATCACCACAAAAGACATAATGCTTCTTATCAATAAATGGAAAATTACTTTTCAACCAATCAATTTTTCCATGAATACTATTAGAAAAATGCATAGCTGCTGTTACAATAAATATTTCATGTTTCTTTGCTAAGCGCTCAATAACTCTCTTAGCATCTGGCATAACTTTCATATCTCTAAAAAAATCAGCATTATTCCTTATAAATACCATAGCATCCTCATATTCAGGATACTTTTGCGTTACATATCCATAACCAACCTCTTCTTGAGTAACCTCTTTATTAAATAACTTATTAAATGTTCGCAAATCCTTCTCAGAAAAATCTGCAATTACATCGTCCATATCTATGGCTATTCTCATTTGTAATCCCCCTTACCTTTTTATTATGAGTTAACACTTATATAATAACTTATGATAAAGGAAAATTAAACTACAATTAAAATGTTTTCATAATGTGCTTATCTAATAATTTCTTTAACTGTAAGCTTAAATTGCACAGGAGTTGTTGCTTTGTCTGAACGTATGAGAGTTCTACCAAAACTCTTGTCATAGTAGTTTTTACGAACCTTAGAACTTATTTTGTAGCCATTTGTCTTACGAGCAGTCAATTTATCTTTGCTAGTACTTCATCATTTAAAATATTTTAGGCGATTACACTAATTTTTATTGAAATTCAGCTCATCTGAATTTCTTCCTTTAGTTGGCCTACATCGCTAAGTTTAAATTATTCAAGGAGTTTTTAACATATTGTGCGCAAGACGACTTGGAGCTGGCGACGGAGTCCGAGCATAATATGTTAAAAACTCTTGCGCAATTTAAAACATATAATCTTCAGCAAGAATTCCATACATAGAGTAATCACATATACCTTGATTATTTATATCAGCTTGTCTCATTGTTCCTTCATATTTCATTCCACATTTCATCATTACTTTACCT
>JAHAIU010000211.1 GCA_018372555.1 Clostridium sp. | reverse complement strand
AGTATCGCCTTCCTGTGCTATATAAGTGTTGCCACTATAATTAGTTGAATAAGCACTACTCTGAAATTTTGTATATTCTTTATACTCTTGAAATTGTATATCATAATATACATTTCCACTAGAGTCCTGTCGTCCATATTTAAAATCTTTAATCTGACATAAATAATAAGAACCCCATGTCTTAAATATAAACGTAAGTGGGGTTTGTTTGTTCTTCCATGTTAATATTTTATTACAATAATATTCGTATGGATCTTCATTTCTATTAGAAATATCAAAAGGATATTTAAACTCATTATTTTTATCCATATACCCATTTTTAGATTTATTATCATATCGACCTAATTCAGCATAATAAGGAAAAAAGCAAGTAAATCCCCATGTAGCAAGTTTTCTATTCATGCCTACTGGCAATTCTCCATAATTCATCAGATTTATTGTTTGAGCACTAGAACTTTCATCAAACATCAAAGTAGATGGAACTATAGGAATAAGTAAAGTTTCAGATTCTTTATTTTCTCCATATAAAGGTTGCAAACTTATTTGACTATATGCTGTTAAAGAACTAATTACTTTACTCATATGTTACCTCCTATTAGCTTGTGCTTGTTTTAATTGATTAATCCAATCATCAATGTTATCGGAATTGATTTCCATATGTTCTATATGAATATTATAAGAACCTAAATCATCACTATTTATAATTTCTTTTAAATTTGCTTTTTTTACATCTGATATATCTGAATTTTTAATCATATTTGATATTTGTGAATCAGTTATCATATTTGATGTGTCACCAAATTTAAATCCTGATACAATACCTGATTTTAAAAGTTTTTCTGTGGTTAATCTATATGGTATTCCCATTCCAGTTGCATCATATATAGTATCAATTGCTTTGCTTATCCATGGATGTTCTGAATCAAATTCAGCATTATCTTTGTTAGTTCTTATTGTATTTCCTTTCTTATCTTTTATTCCTAAAAAATTAAAACCCTTATCATATAATTTTGAAAGAAAACTTTCTCCAGCAGCAACAAAATTACCATTCGCTAAATTACTTCCTATCTCAATATCAGATGTTGCATCTATAAATTTATTATTTGTAATCATTTCTATTATATTAGGTAAATTATCAGCTAAATCCTGTAATGCTCCACTATCCACTAAATTTATTAAAGCATCAGATATAATCCCTATAGAATCAGCAATAGCTTCGCCAACTTTTTCCCAATCAGTTTTTTCTAATACATCATCAAAAGCTTCTCCAAAAGCCTTAAATCCTTCGCCTACACCTTTGCTTATTTCTCCAAAACCTTTAGTAGCACTATCACTTCCTAAAGTTTCCTTTAAATTATTTACCATCTCAGAGAAATGAAATAAAGCACTTCCTTCTATTACATTACCAGCATCATCTAATCCCATTATAGAAACTTTTATTTGTTCCCATAATCCAGTAAGATTGTCTAGACTCCCTTGTGCAGTTTTAGCATATTGTTCAGCATATCCATTAATAGGTGAATTTCTGACATAATTCATTATTAGTTTATATGCTTTTTGTGGATCAGTAACAGAGCCTTGCTTATTGAATGTATTTTTTAATTCTTTATAAGTTGCCTTATCAGTCTTTTTTAATTCTTCTAAGTATTTTTTTAGCTTAGTAGTTGTGATACTATACTCTTTAAGTCTTTCCCACTCACCGTTCATTGCGTCTTCTATTGCTAACCCTACTTCTTTACTTGTTGTGCCTTCTCCTCTAGCACCAACCATATCAAGAAAAGTATACAAATCTTCTTCATCAGTATCTACATTATTTTTCTTCATTATAGACATAGCTTCTGCTAAAGATTGTGTATCTGCAAATGTATTTAATGCAACCTTTGAAGCAAGTTTATAGGCACTCTCTCCTTCTTCTTTGCTTCCATAAAATAAATCTAATTTTGCTCTAGTAGATTGATAGTCCATAGCAGTACTTAAAGACTGCTTTATACCTTCATAAGAGAACATGTTACCAGATAATTTATTTAAGATACCAAATCCTGTATCCATAGCACCATCTATCTTTTTTAAGATGCTTACAGTTGCCATTACTCCGGTTCCTATAAGTCCAAGTTTACCAATCATTCCGCCAAAGCCGCCAGATAAAAAGCTTTCTGCAAAATCCTTTATTCCATCATTACTGCCAGTAGGTTTAGAATCACCATTCCAAATATGATTAGATTCCTGTTGTGCTTTACTATAGGCATCTTGGATTGTCATACCTAACTTTAGATATTTCTTAGTTAAGCCATCAATAGTTCTTTCTTGATTGCCTTCAACAATTTTATTTGCCTTATTAATAGCATTTGCAACACTATTTCCTTTTTCAATAAAAGTTTGTGCTAATTTATCAACATCTCTTTGTGATTTACTTAAATTAGCACCAATTTTATTATTACTTCCTGTTACTTTATCAGCAAACTGTTTAAATCTATTTTCAGCACCTAGCACCCTATTTGCAAATCTAGATAAGGCACTAGAATAGTTATCCTCTAAAGATAATTTACCACCAAGTATATTTTCTTCATCAGCCAATCTAATCACCTGTCTTTCTAAATGGATTTGCAAGCTGTCCAGTAAATTTTGCTAACTCAAAACTATTTTGTGCATTTTCCTCCCTAAAGACCAACATAGAAGCAGTATAAAAGTCCCTTTGTAATGCTGTTAATTTTTCTAACTCTTTTATACCAGCTCCATGTATGTTTATATAATAAGCATAAGTAAAAAGTTCTACGTCAGTCTTTATTAGTTTTTTAATTCTTCAATTTGTTTCTTGAAAATCTCACCTGGACTCAAAGAATTTAACCCATTCAATTCCTCTAAAATCTTAGTTATTGCTATAACTTCATTTTCATGAGGAAATAATCTTTCAACTATTCTTACAGAATCAGTCTTGCAGCCATAAGCTTCTAATAACTTTGGATTTCTTAAATCATCTATACTTAAATAGATCATATAATAAGTACCTTGTTTATAATCTGTAACCATCTTTTGTCTAACATCAGATAAATCCCCTTTGCTTAAGGAATGCGCTTCAAGTTCTCCACCAAGTTTTTTACAATGTATTAAACAACTTTGTGCTTTTGCTTGTGCCTTTACTAACTCTTTCTTATTTATTAGATCTTCAATTGTTAACTTTGCCATTATATAATCATCCTTTCAAAATGTTATTTTCAAATTTAAAAAGAGTGAGATATTTCACTCACTCTGCTACCATTCTTCACCATCATCTATTATATTGGTATACTCACTATTTTCTATTAAAAATCCAGCTTCATAACTTTCTTGTGAAAAATCATTTTCAGCTGCCATTTCCATTAATGTTACTTCTCCATTTATCCAACAATTACTTATATATAAACTTTCTTCTTGTTTACCATCAGGCGTATAATGTGTACCTTCAAAATCAAACACAAAGTTTTGTAAGTTCTTAGCTGCTTCCAATATTGCCGGCTTAAACCTACTGTAAGTTTGATTAAGTTTAAAAGTAATTTTGCATTTATAAGACATCGTTACTTCGCCTTCTGTTGCACTGTTCATTATTGGAAGTGTTTTTGTATTAGGTGTAATTACTACTTTTAATTCCCTCAATTCAGCTAATTCAATTCCATTAATTTTCATATAACCCTTATTCGTTCTAATAACGTCATACGGATTTAATTGTGACATTTATATACACCTCCTATGTTGTATATTGAAGATTTATAACCACATCTTCTATACAATCCATTATCTTTAATGTTATTTTTATAAATACATAAGTTCCAAGCTTAGCTTTAAGTACTTCATCATCTGTCATTTCATCTGTTTCAGTGCCTTTTTTTTCAAGATACTCTCTTGTTGCCTCTGCATCTAATTCAGCAGTAGAATATTCATCATTGTTTAAATATCCTTCATTAGATAAAGATTTCAAATACGTATTTATGTTATTTATTACAGTTTTTCTATTCTTATATGAATTTCCTAACTTACCCAAATAACTTACTTTAAGAATTTCTTTTATATCTGATTTAACCATATCAATTACTTCAACTACTCTAATTTTACTTAAACTTTCAGATTGTTCTGATGGTATAGTTGTAAGTGAATTTACTCCTCTACTAAAAACAATATTTGTTCCATCATTAAATAGGAATAACTCTCCATTAGCCACACAAGTATCATTATCATCTTTAACATCACAAGATGTTACATTCTTGGCTATTTGATTTGTAATTGAGTCATTTGGACCTAACACACATAATTGAGTTGCTACTTCGACAACGTATTTATCAGATGTAGTCTTTCCCAAATCCTTTGCTGTGAAATTTACAATACCATCACAATCTGATTTGTAATTATAAAGGACTCCTTTGAGTGGATAATCTTCATCATTTCTTTGCGATTTAATGAAATCAGCTACTTTCTTTTTTTCTGCTTCTCCAGTAATTTGAGGAACAGCTAACCATCCATTAAGGCTTACTTTATTTAGCAAAGCGAGTGCCCCATCTAAAGAAACTGTTATCCCAGATTCGTCATGTTTGGCTGCAACTACCACTTTTTTAACTCCATAATCACTAAAAGCTGTTGCAATAATAGCTTTATTTTCACTCTCATAATTTTCTATAACCTTCTTGAGCTTTGTATAAGTATATAATCCAGTTACATTAGCATCATCTAAAACTAAAAATAGAACTCCATGAGTAGCTCTAGTATTAACAGTTTCAGCTAGTGCCTGAATTCTAAACTTAATACTTTGCATTGTATTATTTGTTGCCATAAATACATTTCTCCTTTCTAAATTTGTACATAAAAAAGAACAACTAATGTAAATTAGTCATTCTTGATATTTAACTTTACAATTTCCATTAACGCTTCATAAGTATCATCTGGATTTTCCTGTGTTTTTTCTCCCTTGCTGTCATAATAATTAAGTGTCATTTGTAAAGTGATATTATCATCATTATCTATGAACCTTTTAGATCCTATAGGAAGATATCTTTCACCAACAACTATATATTCGTCAAATAACTCTTCAAGCTCTTGGTGCATTTTTAAAGAACTTTCCTGTGTCTTTACTTCCTCAATATATTCAATATAAATATTAAGTAATTTCTTTCTTCTATTAAATGAAGTTGTACTATCTAATGGGGATACTATTACATAAAATAAACCATTTTCTATTTCTTTTTCAGATTTCTTTTTATCA
>JAHAIU010000210.1 GCA_018372555.1 Clostridium sp. | reverse complement strand
TAAGCACTATATCAGAAGTTTCTATTGTAGAAGAAATAGAAAAAGAGATAATAGAAGCTTCTAGTGGTAAGATTTTAATTAGTAAAGAAGATGAGGATATTTACTTCAAAGAAGAAAATAGGCTTTATAAGGTTATATAAAGTGGAGGTGATGTAATGAGCAAGAGTAGTACATTGTATATAACTGTAATGGAAGTAATAAAGGAAAAAATTATAAATGGAACCTATAAAATTGGAGACTTTATTCCCACAGAAATTGAACTAGAAAAGGAATTTGGAGTAAGTAAGATAACTGTAAGAAAAGCTATTGAATTACTAGAAGGTGAAGGATATGTAATTAAAAGAAGTGGAAAAGGAACTACAGTTATTAGTAATAGCATTTTTAATAAGCTATCTAAGGGAGATTCCTTCTCTAATATTTTAAATCAAGAAGGCTATAGCTTAAGAAAAGAAAAAACAACTTTTAGTAAAATTGATTTACTTCCACAAGATGAACTTTTTAATTATTTTGGTGATAAATGCTATAAAATAAGAAGAGTATATTATTTAGATGGTAGGCCATATATTTATTTTACTCATTTCTTACCAGAAGGACTATCTTTAGATAAAATAGAAGATGAAAATAATTTCTCTATATATATGCAGTTATATAGAAGTGGATTTAATATAAATAATTTTCATGATGAGTTTTATATAGACTATCCTAGTATTGATATTTTAAATGAGTTAGAACTAGAAGAAGGACCAACTTTAGGAAGAAGAAGATTGACTTATGATGCTGATAATAAGGTTATAGAAGTGTCATTAGCTCAATATAATACTAGAATTCATAAATATGTTATAAATTATAAGGTTTAAAAAAGGTGCAATGAAAATAAAAATGGGCTGTCTTTGAGACGGCCTATTTTTATTTTGCATCTTTTTATTAGTAAAAAATTTAAATAATTATAAAAATAAACATTATAATGTTTGCAATAAAATATTATAATGTTATAATTGGGTTGTAAAAAGGAATTTCTTAAATTAATAAATGGGGTGTAAGAGGAAATGGAAAAATTCATGAGTTGGATCGAGGTCAAGTTAATGCCGGTTGCTTTTAAAATGAGTAATCAAAGACATATGAGCGCCATAAGGCAGGGGATAGTGGCTAGTTTATTAAAGACGGTATTGGAGGATTAAGATGGAAAGAAGATTAGGAATATCAATATATCCAGAACATTCTATTATGGAAGAGGATAAGAAGTATATTGATTTAGCAAAAAAATATGGTTTTAAGAGAATATTTATGTGTTTACTTTCAGCTAATGAATTAATTGAAGAGGTGAAAAGAACATTTAAGGAAATTATTAGTTATGCAAATAAGAGAGGATTTGAAGTTATTTTAGATATAGCACCTAATATTTTTGAGAAATATTCTATATCTTATGATGATTTAAGCTTTTTTAATGATTTAGGTGCATTTGGTATTAGATTAGATGTAGGTTTTGATGGCTCTAAGGAAGCAAAGGTATCATTTAATCCTTATAACTTGAAAATAGAAATAAATATGAGTAATGATGTAGCTTATATAGATAATATTATCACCTATAAACCTAATAAACCTTTTATATATGGATGTCATAATTTTTATCCTCAAAAGGGGACAGGGCTTCCTTATGATTTTTTCGTTAAGTGCTCAGAAAGGTTTAAAAAATATGGCTTAAGAACAGCTGCGTTTATAACTTCTAAGGAAGGAAAGATTGGGCCTTGGGATATAAATGATGGATTATGTACATTAGAAGAGCATAGAAATCTACCTATAGATGTACAAGCTAAGCATTTATTTGCAACAGAATTAATTGATGATGTGATTATTGGAAATGCATATGCTTCTGAGGAAGAACTAGAAGCATTATCTAAGGTAAATAGATACCAAATAGAATTATCTGTTGAAATATTAGAAGAAACAACTGATGTTGAGAGGAAAATTATTTTAAATGAACAACATCATAGAAGAGGAGACATTACACATGAAGTTGTAAGAAGTACTGAGGTGAGGACAAAGTATAGTAAAGATAATGTGGAGATTCATAATAATGATATAAGCTTTGAAAAAGGTGATATATTAATTGGAAATAATAACTTTGGAAAGTACAAAGGAGAGCTTCAAATAGCTCTAGGGGATTCAGAAGATAAAAGGAAGAATAAAGTCGGAAGAATAAGGGAAGAGGAATTAGTATTATTAGATTTTATTAATCCTTGGAGCAAGTTTAAAATAGTGGAATATAAGAGGAAATAATTATGAAGGTAGTAATAAAAAATGGAAGATTAATAGATGGAAATCTAATAGATGTAGAAATAGAAGAGGATAAAATTTTAAGAGTAAGTGAAAATATAGAAGACTTAGAAAGGAAAAAAGTCGTTGATTTGAAAGGAGAAAAATATATTTCATCTGGATGGATAGATATGCATACACATTGCTTTAATAAATTTAAGCTATATTCTGATGATGCTGACGAAATTGGATATAAAAAAGGTGTTACTGTAGTTGTTGATGCTGGAACAGCAGGAGCAGATACTATAGAAGAGTTTTATAATCAAAGTAAGGGTGTTAAAACTAGGGTTTTTGCCTTTATAAATATTGCAAGGCAGGGGATTAAAAGTCAGGACGAATTATCAAATTTAGATAATTTAAAAGTAGATTTATTAATGAATGCAGTAGAAAAGTATAAAGAGTTTATAGTTGGAGTAAAAGCTAGGATTAGTAAAACTGTTATCGGTAATAATGGACTTACTCCTTTAAAAATAGCAAAGAAGGCAAGTGAAGAAACTGGACTACCATTAATGGTTCATATAGGATCAGAGCCTCCAACTTTAAAGGAGATATTTGATGAATTAAAAGAAGGTAATATAGTTAGTCATATTTTTAATGGTAAAGCAAATGGAATACTAAAGGATGAAAATTCTATAAAAGAAGAAGCAATTAAGGCTTATGAAAAAGGTGTGTATTTTGATATAGCTCATGGAAAAGATAGCTTCAATTTTAATGTAGCTGAAACTGCAAGGACTAATGGAATTAAGTGTTATAGTATTAGTACGGATATTTATCAAAGAAATAGGTTGCATGGCCCAGTATTTGATTTAGCAACTACTATGACAAAAGCTTTAATCATAGGTTATGAAAAGGAAGAAGTTGTAGAAATGGTTACTAAAAATCCAGCTGAAATATTAGGACTTAAAGGCTTTGGAGAATTAAAAGAAGGATTTGTTTCAGATATAACTATCTTTGATATAGTTAAAGGAGAAAAGGAACTTGTAGATTCTAATGGAAATAAGAGAATTGCCTTAGAATATTTTAAACCTTTAGCTGTAATATTAAAGGGAGAGTATATTGAAATAGATAAGGAGTAAGTATGAGTGATAACATTTATGAAAAATTTAATGTGAAGAAGGTTATAAATGCTTCAGGTAAGATGACTATATTAGGAGGCTCAAGGGTAAATTATGATGTGCTATCTTATATGAAAGAAGGAGCAAGTAATTTTTATGAAGTAAAAGATCTTCTAGATAAGACTGGAGAATATGTAAGTAGGATATTAAATGTTGAAGCTTCTTATATAGTATCAAGTGCATCAAGTGGTATAGCTCAATGTATAGCTACTACTATTTCTAAAGAAGATTATAGTTTAATTATGAATTTATATAATGAAGATAATAAGAAAAGAGAAGTTATTATTCCCAAAGGACATATTATTAATTACGGAACAGCTATAGATATCCCAATAAGTATGGGTGGTGGAAAGATAAAAGAGGCTGGCTATAGTAATAAATGTGAAGTTGTAGATGTAGAAGCATTAATTAACGATAACACTGCAGCTTTAATATATATCAAATCACATCATTGTGTTCAAAAGGGAATTTTAGATATAGAGGATTATATTGAAATAGGAGAAAAATATAACCTTCCAGTAATAGTAGATGCAGCAGCAGAAGAAGATTTAATAAAGTATTATGACTTAGGTGCTGATGCAGTTATTTATAGTGGAACTAAAGCTTTAGAAGGACCAACATCAGGAATAGTAATAGGAAAAAGAGAGTTTATAAATAATTTAAAATTTCAAGGTAATGGTATAGGAAGAGTAATGAAAATTGGAAAAGAAAATATACTTGGACTAACTAAAGCAATTGAAATATATATAAATAAAAATAAACTCTCTATTATGGAACAAGAAGGAAGGTTAAATAACTTTAATCAAGAATTAAATAAGATAAATGGAGTACAAGCTATAAATAAAAGAGATGAAGCTGGAAGAGCTATAATAAGAAGTGAAATTTCTTTTGATGAAAATATCACTAAAATTTCAGTAGTTGATATTACAAAAAGACTTAAAAGTGGAGAAATAAAAATATACACAAGAGATTATAAAGCAAGTTTAGGGAAAATAGAAATAGATATTAGAGACGTTAGTGATGATGAGTTAAATATTATATTAACAAAAATAAAAGATATACTAAAGGTTTAGGGGATGTTGTTATGAGTTTAAAAGCAAATTTTTATAAGGACAAAATATGTTTAAATGTTTTAGTAAACTCTATAGAAAATGCTAGAGAAGTTTATAAAGCAGCTGAAGGTCATGTTTTAGCAGGACTTTTATCAAAAAATTATAATACTGTAGAAGAAGCAGTAGAAGATATGAAAATTTATAGTAAAGAAATAAATAATTCTATTTCAGTAGGACTAGGAGCAGGAAATCCTAATCAATGGAAGATGGTTGCTGAAATATCAAAAGAAGTTCAACCACAACATGTAAATCAAGTGTTCACTGGAATTGGATATACTAGAGGGCTACTTGGACAAAGTGAAACCTTAGTTAATGGATTAATATCACCAAGTGGTAAAGTTGGGTTTGTAAAAGTATCTACAGGTCCTTTAAGTTCTAAGGCAGAAGATGGAATAATACCAGTTAGAACAGCTATCCAAATGCTTAAGGATATGGGATGTAGCTCAGTTAAGTTTTTCCCAATGGGAGGCTTAAAAACAAAGGATGAATATAGAGAAGTATGTAAAGCTTGTGCAGAACTAGATTTTATTATGGAACCAACTGGAGGAATAGATTTATCTAATTTTGAAGAAATAGTGAAAATTGCTTTAGAAGAAGGCGTAAAGAAAGTAGTGCCTCATGTTTATACATCCATTGTGGACAAGGAAACAGGAGATACTAAGGTAGAAGACATTAAAAAGCTTTTATCTATAGTT
>JAHAIU010000209.1 GCA_018372555.1 Clostridium sp. | reverse complement strand
CAAAAATTATATAGAATGGTATAAATATATAATATTAATAAAAAATGTAAAAGGTGCTAGTATATTATGTGTATTTGAATATATAATGTTTAGGGGGAAAAATAATGTCAAAATTAATTAATTGTAAAACTTGTAATGCTGAAATAGCAGCTTCAGCGAAAAAGTGTCCAAGTTGTGGTGCTAAAAACAAAAAGCCTATTTATAAAAAGTGGTGGATGTGGCTTATAATTTTATTATTAGCATTTATACTTATTGGATCTCTTGGTTCTGGAGAAAAGGATAAGGATTCTAACACTGATAGTACTCCTCAAAGTGAAACTACTGATAATAATAAAACAGATGATACAAAGGAATTTTATTCAGTTGGTGAAGAGGTTAAATTAGGAGATAATATTTTAATTATTAATAGTGTTGAGAAAAGTAATGGATCTGAATGGGATAAGCCAAAGGATGGAAATGAGTTTGTTATAGTTTCTGTAACAATTAAGAATGGTGGTTCATCAGAGATATCTTACAATCCTTTTGATTTTAAAATGCAAAATAGTCAAGGACAAATAACTGATCAAGCATTTACGACAATTAATAATGATACTTCATTATCAAGTGGTAAATTAGCAGCTGGTGGAAGTGTTTCTGGAAGTATAGCATTTGAACAACCTACAGGCGATAGTGCCTTAGTATTAAAATATAAATCTAATATATTTAGTAATAAAGAGATACAAGTCAAATTAGACTAGATTTTGAAAAATAGAGCTGTATCAGTATATAATGATGCAGTTCTTTAATATTTATAAGAAATGTAGTTATTATAAATATGATAAATATAAAATATCTACATTTTTAAATAAAATTTCTATGTAAACATTGACAAAGGAAAATAAGGCTTGTATAATAAAATCATAACATATGGATTGTTACTGATAACGCAGGCAAGACCTAACATTAAACTAATTTTTCGTTTAATATTGGGTCTTTTTTTGTATAAATAAATGGGTAGGAGATGCACTAATGAAAATCATCAGATTGTTTAATAACAATATAGTAGCTACTATTACAGAGGACAATAGAGAAGTAATTGTACAAGGGTCAGGTATTGGGTTTCAGAAGAAGATTGGTGATTTGATAGATGAGAATAAGATAGAGAAGAGATATTTTATTGAAGATGAAAGCAAAAGTAAGTTCAATGAAATTTTTGAGAACATTCCAATTGAGTATTTTCAAGCAGTAGAAGAGATAATTGGAATTGCTAGTTCTGAACTAGATGTAAAGCTTAGTAGTCAAATTATCATATCATTAACTGATCATATTTTTTGTGCAGTAGAAAGATTTAAAGATGGATTAGTCTTACCTAATCTTATGAGTAATGAAATTAAATCTTTATATTCTGAAGAATATAAAATTGGAGTAAGAGCATTAGATATTGTAGAAAAATATACAGGTGAAAAACTTCCAATTGAGGAGGCAAGCTATATAGCAATACATATAGTAAATGCTTGTTTAGATATTGGAACTTATAATACTAGAAGAATTTTAGTTTTATGTTCAGGAGTTTCAAGGATATTAAAAGAAGTATATAACATAGATTTAACTGAGGACAGGCTAGATTATTCAAGGCTAACTACACACTTAAAGTTTTTAGCACAAAGAATAATTACTAAGTCTGTGAAGAATATTGATGAAGTAGATGACTTATATGACTTACTTAAAAAGAAAGATTCTAAGTTAGAAATTTGTGTGGATAAAGTAGAAGAATATATAAAGAAAACTTTTGACTATGAGATTTTAAAACAAGAAAAAGTTTATTTGATGGTCCACTTATTAAAGGTTATAAGAGATTAGGATTGTTACTGGTAATGCAGGCTAGACCTAGATTATATTTAAAGATTTTATCTTAAGTATAATTTAGGTCTATATTTTTTATCTCTATGAAATTGTTTACGATTGCAAATCATTATATATAAATTTAAGAATATTTATTTTGAGAGGAAGAAGAATTATGAAAGAAAAATTTTTAGCATCAGCAGAGAAATTTGCAAAAGCTATGGTTCAACCCCTTATGTACCTTTCAGTTGCAGGTATGATTTTAATACTAGGTGTTTTAATAACTAACACAACAGTTACTGGATTTTTACCATTTTTAAATTGGAAGCCAATACAATTATTAGGAAAATTGATTTATGAAGGAATAATGGTTTTAGTTAATAATTTAGGAATACTTTTCTGTATAGGTATTGCAGCAGCTTTAGCTAAAAAAGAAAAACATCAAGCATCAATTATAGCTTTTATGTCTTATTTAATGTTTTTAAAGGCAAATAATGTAACATTATCAACTTTTGAGATGCTAAAAACTCCAAGTGAGATGTTAGGTTTAATGGGAACTGGACAAGCTTCAGTTTTAGGAATCCAAGTATCTGACATGGGTGTGTTTAGTGGAATAATTATTGGGTGTTTAGTAGGATATGTATTTAATAAATCTTGCGACTCTAACTTTAAAGGATACTGGGCAATGTACTCAGGAACACGTTTCTCATTTATTATAATGATTTTAATAAGCTTAACTTTAGGTGTTATGGTTACATTTATATGGCCTTTAGTAGCTCAAGGAATTGCAGCATTAACTACAGTAATTAAAAACAGTGGAAATTTTGGATTATTTATATATGGTTTCTTAGAAAGATTACTTATTCCAACTGGTTTACATCATTTAGTTTATGTTCCATTCCAATTCACTGATATTGGTGGAGTAATGCAGGTTGGAGAACATACTTTAGCAGGAGCTTATGCTATAACAGTTGCTGAATTTGGTAATCCTGCCGTAACAAAATTCTCAGATTCGATTTACTATATGGCAACAGGATTTACTAAGACTTTTGGTTATATAGGTATAGCATTAGCATTTTATAAGACTGCATTTAAAGAAAATAAACAAAAAGTTAAGGCTTTACTAATGCCTTTAGCAATTACAGCGTGTTTATCAGGTGTAACAGAACCTTTTGATTTCTTATTTATATTTGCAGCACCAGCATTATTCGTAATTCATTCAGCAATAGCAGGTTTATTTATAGTATTACTAAAGGTATTCAATGTAACTGCCATGTTAGGGGGAGGAATTATAACTGTAACCTTAAATAATCTTATAGCAGGAGTTGAAAAGACTAACTGGCCAATAATGTTTATCTTAGGATTAGCACAAATAGCTCTTTATTATGTACTATTCTCATTCTTAATTAAGAAGTTTAAACTTAAGACTCCAGGAAGAGAAGATGTTAATGTTGAGGATGTTAAGAGTGATGAAGTTATATTTAAAGGTGGAGCTAAATCAATAGTTGATAGAAAAGAAGATAGAGTTGGAGTTTCAGAAATTCTAGCAATAATTAATGGATTAGGTGGAAAAGAAAATATACTTAATGTTACAAACTGCTTTACTAGATTAAGAGTAGATGTTAATGATCTTTCATTATTAAATGAAGATGAAATAAATAAGTGTAAAAATAGTGGAATAGTTAAGAGAGGTAATAATATTCAAATTATCTTTGGGATAGAAGTACCTCAAGTGCGTAAAGAAGTTGAAAATGTGTTGTCAACACTTTAATTTAAAATTATAGAAGATTAAAAAGAAGGAGATGTATTATTATGATAATAACAATAGTAGGTGGAGGAAGTACATTCACTCCAGGAATAGTAAAATCAATTGCATTAAGAGAAAAGGAATTAGAAGTAACTGAGGTTAGATTATTCGATATAGATGAAGAAAGACAAAGCAAGGTTGCTGTAGTAGTAGACTATATTTTAAAGGAATTAAAATCTAACATTAAGTTAACTGCAACTACTGATAAGGAAACTGCTTATAAGGATGCTAAATTTATATTTGCTCAAATGAGAGTTGGGAAATATGCAATGCGTGAACAAGATGAAAAGATTCCCCTAAAGCATGGATGTGTAGGACAAGAAACTTGTGGATGTGGAGGACTAGCATATGGACTTAGAACTATATTCCCAATGATGGAAGTTATAGATGATGTTGAAAAATATGCAGATAAAGAATATTGGATATTAAATTACTCAAATCCAGCTGCTGTAGTTTCAGAAGCTTGTAGAGTTTTAAGACCTAATGCAAGAATAATAAATATCTGTGATATGCCAATAGCTATATTAGAAATGATTTCAAAATGTTTAGGAGATGTAGATTACTTAAAGATGGATTATAAGTACTTCGGATTAAATCACTTTGGATGGTTTACTGAAATTACTTATGAAGGAAGAAATATAATTAAGGAAGTTCGTGAATATGTAAATGAAGTAGGAACTTTAATGCCAAGACAATATGTTGAAGCTATGAAGAAAAATCCATTAAAAGAAGGAGAAAGGCATGCTTCTCAATCATGGGTTAAGGTTTGGAATAATATGAAGACTATGATGGACTTATATCCAGACTATTTACCAAATACTTATTTACAGTATTACTTATTATCTAAGGATGTAGCAGAACATTCAGATCCAGATTGGACTAGAGCAAATGAAGTTATGATGAGCCGTGAAAAGAACTTATTTGAAGGTGTAGATCATTACTTAAAAACTGGAGAAATAACAAAGGATGCATTCTATCATGGAGCACATGGTAATTTTATAGCAGATTTAGCTGTATCTATTAAAAATGACTTAAAACAAAAATTTATAGTTATTGAACCTAACAATGGAAGCATACCCAATATAGATGATGATGTTATGGTAGAATTACCAGCATTAATGGGTAAGAATGGAGCAGAAGTTATTAAGATTGATGCAATTCCAACATTCCATAAAGGATTAATGGAACAACAAGTAGCTTCAGAAAAATTATTAGTTGAAGGGGCTATTGAAGGTTCTTACCAAAAAGTATTACAATCTTTCGCAATGAATAAAACAGTTCCATCAACTCTAGTTGCTAAAGAAATATTAGATGATATGATAGTAGCAAATAAAGGATTCTGGCCAGAACTTAAATAAAAATAGATAAAAAGTAATTTTGCTCAGGGCACTAGATTATTGGTGCTCTGAGTTTTTATTTGAAAAATAACTTTAAGGTCTTTTAATGATGTTAAAATACAGTATTTAATAAAAATTTAATTAATATTAATATTTTCGAGAAAGTAATTGAAAATATTACCAAAACATATTATAATTAAATGGAAATTAATACATTAATATCCTTAAGCGTGTAATCAATTAAATTTGAGCATTAGCTGAGATGGTATCTAATACCTTTTCAGCT
>JAHAIU010000208.1 GCA_018372555.1 Clostridium sp. | reverse complement strand
CATGTTTTTTGTCACAGCTTTTTTCCAAACAAATGTATATTTATTTGCATAAGCTTCTATTTTAGTACCATCAATAAATATTGATTTACCTGATATTTCTCCAATATCATAAAGAAAATTAGTCATTTCAGCCAATATCTTTTCAGCACATTGAGCAAAATACAAACTTCTAAATCTTACAAATGTTGAATGATCCGGAGCTGAAGCCCCTTCGAGTAAAAATATAAAATTTATATCCCTAAGACATGCTCTTTTTATATATCGTGAAGAATAGAAACCATTCATATATCCATAAAGCATAATTTTCAGCATATTCGTTGGTGATACTTGATTTTCTCTTATCTTATAATAAGTAGAATATAGTTCAGTTAAATTCATCTCCTCTACCAACTAACTTAGTAATCTCACTGAATCATTTTCTGGAATTATGCAATATATATTAAAAGGAAATTTTAATTGATAAACCTTTCGATTTACAGTATAATTTTTGTGTAAGATTTTTTTGTTAGCATGAAAAATATTTTACCATAAATCCTAGACTTTTGAGTCTTGGATTTATTTTTTATCAAAAAAGGAGCTGAGCACTATTATTTAGTGCGACAGCTCCATTTTTATTAATTATAGTATATCTTTAAAACTTACTCATCAATAATCAATTACTAATTCATAGTATTTTGAATTAGTCTAAAGAATATTATTCTTTAAAATTACTATCAGCTTAATTTATAACTTATTTGTTTTTATGTAATTTTAATTATGAGGTTTATTATATTCTATAACATCTATTTTAATAGTAAGTTTGTAAACTAAGGTCTTGCTGGTGGCTCTCCACCTTCCATAGCTGCTGGAGGAGTTCCTTGCATTTCTCCTTGCTCATCCATTTTCCCTGTTCCTTCCATTCTTCCTCCACCTGGGTTTCCAAATCCACCAGCACTTTGACCTACAGTAGTTACTACACTAGAAACGGTGAAACTATCTCCTTCTGTTCCTCCTGAATAATTTCCTTCAGTATATAATCCATCTTCTAAATTTCCTGTTGATTCTCCACCTGTATAAATTTTATAACTACTTCCTGTTTTAATATTAGGTGATGATACAATAAGAGAACCTATAGATTTACTTGGTACAAAAGTTATTACTTCATTTCCACTCTCATCCTCAATACGAATAATACTATTTGCATCAAAAGATTTATTTATGTTAAATATATTTTGAGTTGATGATTCACTTGGTGCTTGAGCCATTCCTGATGATCCTGCTGCAATTAATAGACCGCCACTTATTTCAAACTTACTATCATAATCTAAAGAACCATTACCATTATTCTCAGGTCCATTTACTATCACAACTCCATCTTTCATATAAATAGAGCCATTTGCATCTAGCCCATCACCACTAGCATCTACAATGATTCTTCCACCATTTATGTTAAGTGATGCATTACCAGATGAAGCAAAGTTATTTTGTCCTGGTCTACCGTTAATTGAAGATCCATCATTACCACCAGCAACATTTATTCCATCATCGCTAGCTACAAGATTTATTATTCCATCATTAATATTTACTATTTCAGCCTCAATTCCTTCATAAGACTTAGCAATATTAATTTCACCTGAATTAATATCAACAGTAGAATCTCCATGAACACCATCATCTCCTGAAGAAATATTTATTATTCCTCCATTAATTTCAACATTGCTATTTGAGTGTATTGAATCATCTGCAGAGTCTATATTTATATTTCCACCATCTATTTTAACTAAATTGCTTCCTTTTATTCCTTTTGCACTTGGAGTATCTTCTTCAGTAGTAGTAGAATTATTCTTATTATCCATTGTCCTTCCAAAGTTTCCCCAAGTTTCACTTTCCTTACTACTATTTTCACTGCCACCACCAGAATTTATAGTTAAATCTCCTCCTGTTACAGTAGCATTAGTTTCAGCTTGTATCCCATCTTCTAATGAAGTTATATTTATACTTCCACCTTCAATTAATACATATCCTTTTTCTGTATCTTCAGCATTATTAGATTTTATCCCATCTCCTGATGCATTAATATTAATATTACCACTAGAAATTGTAACTGAATCTTTTCCTCTAAGACCATCTGCTATTGAAGTAATATTAATATCTGCTTCTGATATTTTTAAATCATCTTTACTAGTTATAGCATTATTAAAGTTAGAATTAACAGTTAATTTTCCTGTTCCACTTATAATTAAGTCATCCTTACTAAATATAGTAGCATTAGGCTCATCATTTGTTTCATCTTCATAAACATAATTTTCTCCATCTGTTACTATATTTTCACTTCCTTCTTGAAGTACTAAATAAGTATTTTTTGAACTCATACTATAAATTGGTGCACTATTAGTAGAAGTTATATCAACACCATTTAAGACAATTCTTACATTATCTTCTTTACCAGCATTAACTACTATTTGACCATCCTTTAAAGTTCCGGTAAACCCATAGGTTCCAGCTGAGTTTATAACTACCTTGCTTCCATCTACAGTAGCTCCATTTCCATCAATTGATATAGTATCTCCTAAAGTAATATTCGTATCTACCTCTATAGTTTCTCCACTTATTGCAGTGTTTTCACTTATATTTTTACTACATCCTACTCCAAATAAAAGTACAGAAGCTATAGATAAAATTGCTATAATTCTTTTACTCATAATAAATCCTCCTAGATTTTCTTTGAGTAAATAATAGCATTATTACCTTAAATGAATCTTAAAGAAAAAATACATTAAATATTATTTAATAAAAAGTAAAAAAAATGGTATTGCAAGTTCGAAAAATCACTTTGCAATACCACTAATTTAAAAGTTTAATTTATATTCTTTTATTATACTTTATAAGTCCTTCTTATTCTTTCTTTTTCTGAAAAGACTAACCCCAGCTAAAGCGGAAATAACTCCAAATATTCCTGTTTGAACTCCACCTGTATTTGGTAGTTTTGAACCATTACTTCCCTTTCCTGTTGTGCCTGAACTACTGCTTTCACTTCCAGAAGCATCTGAACCACTACCAATACTTCCATCTCCAGAGGAAGTTCCTGATTCTGAGCCATCATCAGGTTTGGTTCCAGTATCATTATTTGAAGCAACTTCATTTACAACAGTTCTTAATCTTTCAGTAGCTTCATTTACTTCTTTTTGTGTTGACCCTTCGTTATTAGATACCTTAATTGCATTCTCTAATTCAGCATTAATTCTGGCAATATCCTTTGAAGAGTATTTAGATAAATCCATATTTTTTACTTTATTTATTAAGTCATCTAGCTTAGATTTATCTGCTTTCAATCTTAATTGTAAATATGATCTTAATAGACTATTGTATGACTCATCTACTTTTTCTTGAGTTGCATCTGCATTAACTAAAATATTATTTGCATTTTCTAATTGAGTAGCCATTGGTGCCCATGTTGATGGTATATATTGAATTTCATCTAATGCAAGAATAATATCTACAAGTTTTTGTAGAGCTGACTTATTAATCTTAATAGCTTCTAAATTATCTATAGCTAATTTAAGTTTGTTAGTCGCTTCCATAACTTCATTTTCCATTGCATTTTCATTATTAAATACACTTTTAGCATTTTCAAGTTCTAATTGCATTGCTTCCCAAGATGATGAAGTATATACCTTCGGATTTAATGCTTCTGCCATGATAATAAATTGTTCTAATGCTTCTTTATCACCTTTTTTAAACTCAAGCATATGAATAACATTGGCTAATCTCATAAAGGCTGTATTTACCTCAGCCTCACTAGCATTCTTATCTTCATAAACACCTTTAGCAAGCTCTAGAGCTTCATTGAATTCCTTCACAACAATTGGAATTACATCTTCCAATTCACCACTGACTTTTAATTTTTCTGCATAATCTATTGAGATTTTTAATGCATCTTTATTAACTTCTTCATTCTCTTCATTTCTTTCAATATTAACTACTATGTCTAAATTTTTATTTTCATTAAGAATCAGCTCATGCCCTAGGGTATTTAATATTTTAGTATTTGGATTAGCATTTAATACTACCCCATATTCTCCGGCTTCAATATCCTCTGGAAGTGTTCCTATAAAAGTGAATTCAGTTGAATTCTCTTCTGGAACTAAAGTTAATGTAACATCTTTACCACCAATATTTACAGTTAAGTTATTGTCGCCAACTAAACTTACAGTTTGATTAAATGCTATTTTAAGTTTAATATTTTCTCCAGGAAGATATTTATTATCCTCATCAAGTATATTTACAGATTTAATTGCTGCTGGCTCAATAGAATCTGCTACATTATATTTAAGATAATCTATTCCCATTTCCATATATGACATAGATGTAGTAGGTGTACCTTCATAGAATAATCCTATATTTCCATCTGGAAGCTCAGTTAAACATGAATATGCATAATAACCTGGTTTAACAACCTTTTTATATTTCCAATCAAATGTATATTTAGGCTCACCGTTTTCATGAGTTCCATTTTGATTTATAAGTCCTACCTTAACTGTCCCATTAGATCTACTACCTGAATCAGGATTCGCAAAAATTATAGCATCTTTTCCATCAATTTTTCTACTATAATTTATAACGCTTAATTGGCAATATGGTTCTCTTAAATTTAAGTCCTCATAAACATCAGAATCCCAAGTAGCACCACCATCAAAGCTAGTTGCTATTCTAACATATGCTCCAGTATTTCTCATAAACATTTTTAATTGTCCATTAGGCATTTCAACAACTTGAGATTCTGTAAGTTGAAGGCCTGAAGTCATGTGTTCTGCATCACCAAATTCACCATTTCCCAAATCTCTTCCATCATTGGCTGTTTCTCCAATATTCCAACTTTTACCATTATCATCACTATATATTACAGCACTTGATTGAAAACCTGATGAGTTTGTTAAATATACTGGGAATACTAACCTTCCAGCATGATCACCATTCTTAACCTGCATACCAACACCAGGACCTGTTCCTAAGAATCTCATCCAATCAACTTTAACATCCTTATTTAAATCAACAGGATCACTCCAAGTAACTCCATCATCATCACTATAAATTAAACTTAAGAAACTTGTTCCTAAAACCTTTAATGGTGAGGTTGATGTCATAACATTATCTACCTTATTTTCACCTTTATAAAGATCCATATTATTTTCTGTTACTTTATATTCAGTTGGATTTCCATTAGAATCATATACTATACCATTTTCTCTTATTGTATATAGATTATTTGAACTATC
>JAHAIU010000207.1 GCA_018372555.1 Clostridium sp. | reverse complement strand
GCATCTTTAAAGGAAGATATGGAGTTCCTTGGACCTGTAAGACTTATGGATGTTGAAAAGGCTCAACAAAAAATTGTTGCTATTATTAGAAGACTAGATGATGCACAAGAGATTATTATTTCTAGAGGTGGAGAAGATGCAATCATCGTATAACTTAATTAAAAACACTTCAGCCTTAAATGGAAGTGAAAAGAAGATAGCAACAAACTATATAAGCAAGCAAGAGATATTAGAAAATGAAAAAGAACAAGATTCAAGAGAAGTAGATATAAAGAGAAGCTACGAAATCATTGGAGCTAATATTATAAAAAAGTCTAAGGAAGAAGCAGAAGCAATAATAGAAAAGGCTAATGAAGTCAAAGGGGAAATAGAAAAGAGAGCTTATGAAGAAGGCTATAGCCAAGGAAAGCAAAATGGCTATGAAGATGGTTATGCCGAAGGATTTAGCAAAGTTCAAATAGATACAGAGGATAAAGTTAAAGAAAGAATTGAAAAGGCAGAAGAAATTTTAAGTAAAGCTAATAATGAATATATTGAGTATTTAAATGTAAAAGAAAAAGAAATAATATCTTTAGCTTTTGAAATGGCAAGTATTATTGCAAAGAAAGAAGTTTCATCTTCTGAGGGGATTTTACCATTACTAGAAGATATTCTAAGTGAGGCTAAGGAAGAAGAAAATATAATTATTAAATGCAATACAGTTCATATTAAAGCTATTGAAGAAAAACTTAAGTATTATGAAAAAGCTTATGCTGTTAAAGGAGAAATCTTTGTATTAGAAGATCCTTTAATGGAAGAGGGTAATGCTGTTATAGAAAAAAATACAGGAAAAGTAGTGATAGGGCTTGATATAGCCCTTAAGAATTTAGAACAAGCATTACAAATTAATAGGTGAAAAAATGTTAGATATTAATTTTGATTTATTAAATAAAACTGTTAGAGAAGTAAATACTCATTATATAGAAGGAACAGTTAAAGAGGTAATAGGGTTAACAATTGAAGTTAAAGGAATAAGAGCCTTTGTTGGTGAACTATGTACAATTTATAACCAAGAGGGGAAAGCAGTAAAGTGCGAAGTTGTTGGTTTTAGAGAAGATGCAGTCTTGTTAATGCCCCTTGGAGAAATAATAGGTATTTCTGCAGGTTGCAGAGTTGTGCCAGAGAGAAGACCTTTAGAAGTTAATTGTTCAGAGGCTTTGCTTGGGAAAGTTCTTGATGGACTTGGGAATCCATTAACTGATGAAGAATTACTTCTTGGAGAACCTTATCCTTTAGAAAATGAACCTCCAGATCCTTTAAAGAGAAAAAGAATTACTGATATTTTACCTACTGGAGTTAGAGCTATAGATGGATTTTTAACTGTAGGAGAAGGTCAAAGAATTGGAATCTTTGCAGGATCAGGGGGTGGTAAAAGTACAACCCTTGGTATGATTGCAAGAGAGGCAGAAGCAGATATCAATGTAATTTCCTTAGTTGGAGAAAGAGGAAGAGAAGTATTAGAGTTTATAGAAAAAGACTTAGGGGCAGAAGGAATGAAGAAGTCTATTGTAGTATGTGCAACTTCAGATAAGCCAGCACTTATTAGAATTAAGGGGGCTTTAACTGGTACTGCCATTGCAGAATACTTTAGGGATAAGGGGAAAAAAGTTATATTAATGATGGATTCAGTAACTAGATTTGCAATGGCGCAGAGAGAAGTAGGCTTAGCTATTGGAGAGCCTCCAGCACAAAAAGGGTATACTCCTTCAGTATTTGCTAAATTATCTAAGCTTATGGAAAGACCAGGTACTTCTGATAAGGGATCAATAACAGCTTTTTATACAGTATTAGTTGATGGGGATGACTTTAATGAACCTATAGCAGATACGGTGAGAGGAATACTAGATGGACACATTGTATTATCTAGAAAATTAGCTCAAAAGAATCATTATCCAGCTATAGATGTGTTAAATAGTATAAGTAGACTTATGTCTAATATAGCTGAAAAGGATCATAAAGAAGCTGCTTCTATAGGAAGAGATTTACTTGCTACATATAAAGATGCTGAGGATTTAATTAATTTAGGTGCTTATGTTAAAGGAAGCAATAAAAAAATAGATTTAGCAATTAAATATAACGATGGTATAAATAGTTTCCTTAAGCAAGGAATAGAAGAGAAGTCTGATTTTAATACTTCTTTAAATAGGCTAATTTCAATATTTAGAAGTTAAAGGGATGATTAAATGTCTGCAAATTTTAAATTTGGTTTAGAAAAGCTCTTAGAAATTAGAATTGAAAAGGAAGAAGAAAGTAAAAGGAATTTTACTAAAACTCAAAGAGAAAAGCAAAAAACTGAAGAAAAGCTTAATGAGCTTAAAGGAAATTATGATAAATATAACGGAATAAAGAAAGGTGAGACCCTAATTTATCAAAAAATTAAGAAAAATTATTTATTTGCTCTAGATAAGGGAATTAATGAAACTGAAAAAGAGTTAATAACTAAAGCAAAAGAGCTTGAAATTAGAAGAAGTGACCTGATTAAAAAGCAAATAGATAGAAAAACAGTTGATATATTAAAGGAAAGGCAGCTTATCGAATTTAACAAGGAAGAAGAGAGAAAAGAACAATTGTTTATTGATGAGCTGGCTTTATATGCATATAGGAGAAAACATTAAGAGCTTATTATCCTTGAAAGGAGGTGAAATAGGTGTTAGATATTAATGGATTAAAAGTTTTTACAAATAATATGGATGATTTTAAGTCTTCAGATAATAGTTTTAATTCATCTGATAAAAATATTAAAAATAATAGCTTTAGTGACTATTTAAAAAGTAATTTATCTTCAAAGAGTATAAAAGAGAAATCAGTATCTAAGGAAGTAAATTATATTGATAAAAAAATAGTAACTAATGATGAAAGTAAATTAATTGATGTAGCAGATAAAACAATAAAGGAAGCAAACTCATTATCTAAAGATGAATTAACATCAAAAATAGTAGATAAAATAGATAGTTTATCAAATGATGGTGAAGTAGAAGTTGATTCTATAGAGACTACTAAGATACTGGCTTTATTATTAGCTTTGCTTAATAAGCTAAATGATGGAAATAATGATGAATCTACTAAAGTTAATGAAGGAAATTTAGTTGAATCAATAGACTTATTAAAAAACGAAAATCCTATAGATTTACTTAACAATACTTCTGACAAAGCTTTAAGTAATGATTTACTTTCTTTACTTAGTGATGATGAAGAAAATAAAAATTTTAAGGATAATCTTTTAGGAATAAAGGACATACTTCAAAATTTAATAGAAACTGAAGAAAATCTAAAGTTAAATGGTATTAATTTAGAATTACTAGATGATAAGTCGTTAGGTTTAATTAAAGAAGATTTAACTAAAGAAGTAAAAAGTTTAATTGATTCAATTCCGGAAGAGACTAAAGCTGATATTATGATTTCTATTGAAAAATCATTAAGTTCTAAGGATACAGATAGTAACATTAAGGAGATATTTAATTCTTTAGTACATAAAGCTGTTGATAAAGATAATTCATTAGAAAATGATAGTGAAGTCCATACTAAGATAAATAATATAGATAATATAGATAATACTAAAGAAGTTAATATAGTAGATAAATTAGGTGCAGAAAATAGTGATGAGTTAAATAAAGAAGGACTTAGTAATAATGCAAATACAACAAATAAAGAAGAGATATCTAAGAAGGAAGAAGAAGTTTTAATGAAGTTCTTAGATGATGATTCTAGTATTACATCCACTAAAAATATTAATTATTATAACAAATTAAATGGATTACCAACATCTAGTGATGAAGTAAAAATGCCAGTTACAGTTAATAAAGAAACTTTAGGAATGGATATCATTAAAAATGTAAAGTTTATGATGAAGGATGCTATTTCTGAACTGAAGGTAAAGGTTTATCCAAAGGAACTTGGAGAAATAACTATTAAAATTCTTTCAGAGGAAGGAATTATGAAGGCTGAAATTAAAGCAACTTCTAAGGAAACTTATAACTTACTTAATTCAAATTTAAATGAAATAAAGAAGTTACTTGAAAATCAAAATATTAAGATTCAAGAAGTAAATATAGGTCTTTATAGTGAGGATACAACTTTCTTCAGTGGAGAAGACACAAATGAAAATCAAGATTTTAAAAACAATAAAACACAAAAAGTAAGTGGGATTACTACTGGAGATGAAGAAGAAATCATTGAAGAATTAATCTTAGAAAATAATTTAAATATTTTAGCATAGGGGGAAGAGAAGTGTCTAACACAATTAATAGTTATTCTGGTGCGAGAGCAACAGATAGAGGAACTCAAATTATGAAGCCTGGTCAAGATATGGATAAGAATGCATTCTTAACTATACTTGCAGCAGAGTTATCTAATATGGATCCTATGGGAAATAATGATTCAACTCAATATGTAACTCAAATGTCACAATTTGCAACTATGGAGCAAATGACTAACTTAAATACCACAATGACTAGCTATGCTAATAACTCATTAGTAGGAAAAGGCGTTACTATGAAAAGTGTTGATAGTAATGGAGTTAACTACACAGGGATAGTAAAATCTGTTACTAGTAATAGTAGTAAAACGACTGTTTCTATAGAAGTAAGTGAAAATGGTACTAATACTTATAAGGACTTTGATGTAACTGATATTTTAACTGTATTAGATGTTCCTGATTATTCATTACCTGCAATAAATAATATGAATGGTAATATGTCATTCTTAGTTGCATCATCATTTATAGGAAAGCATGTTGAACTAAGTGAAAAAGATGGTAATGAAAAAAATATTACTGGTGAAGTATTAGGAGTAGTGAAAGATCAAGGGGTAGTTAAGGTCAGAGTTAAGAGACATGATAATGATGAGATACAAGAATTTACTTACGATAAGATTATAAAAGCAGCTAATAATAAGGATGAACTTATAGGTACAGAAGATAGCAAAGGCGAAGGCGAAGGAGAAGTGGAAAATTCTTAATAAAAGAAGGTGTGACTTTGGGCTTTAGGGTAATTAATGGTGTAGCTTATCCAGTTGGTAACTTTCAATTACCAAAGGGGGCGAGTACTGAAAAAACTAGTGAAAATAAAGCTAGTTTTAAAGATATTTTAAAAAGTGAAATTAGTAAACAAGAAGAATATACTTTATCCAAACATGCAGCTAATAGATTAAAAGAAATAAATTTTAATGAAGATGACATGAAGGAAATAGGCAAAGGTTTTAAAATAGCAGAAAACAAGGGCTCTAAGAATTCAGTAATGCTTTATAA
>JAHAIU010000206.1 GCA_018372555.1 Clostridium sp. | reverse complement strand
CTGAAAGAATTACATTAATAATTCTTCATTTTTAATTCTAAATTTTTAATTTGGTTGTTTGTGCGACAGACTTAATTATGAATATACAAATATTTGGAACTAAAAAGTGTTTTGATACTAAAAAGGCTGAAAGATTTTTCAAAGAAAGAAGAATAAAGTATCAATTAATAGATATGAAGGAAAAGGGTATAAGTAAGGGGGAGTTATCATCAGTTAGAACTGCTGTTGGTATAAATGAACTTATAAATACTAAGGCAAAGAATTTTATAAAATCTAATTTAGGAAATGTAAGAAGTGTTGAGATTAAAGAAGAGATATTATTAAAGGATCAAACTTTAATTAATACACCAATTGTTAGAAATGGAAGAAAAGCAACTGTAGGTTTTAAGGCGGAAGTTTGGGAAGAATGGATTAATGAAGTTTAATCCTTAATTTGGGCTGTTTGTGTGACAGCCCTATTTTTATATGGATATATAAGATGTATTTTTATATAGCCTTTTAGAATACTGATTAAAACTTAAAAGAAAGTTAACAATTATAGCGTTGTTGAATTATAAAAATTAATGTGATAGTATTTCTCCTTGGATGTAGAAAAGGGAGCGATAGCAGTGAAAAATAAAATAATAAATAACACACTAATATTCATTTTTATAATTTTATTTGTGAATTTATTTAAAATAATTTTTGGACCAGGAAATGTTCTAATAGGTGTAACTATAATTACTATGGCATTAGTTCTTATGGAAGTAGATTTAACTATAATGCCAGTTGATAATTTTTTTAAGATATTATTTTTAAATTTATTTAGCCTAGTATTTTCTGTTTTATCAATTCAAAATGTATGGATTGGAATTATATTAAACTTTATTGGACTATTTATAATAGTATATTTTCTTAGTGGAAACTTAAAAAAATCTATGGTAATACCCTTTGGTTTACAGTATTTCTTTATGATTTTTTATCCAGTTGAGGGTAAGGACTTAATAAATAGGTTTTTAGCATTAATAGCTGGAACTATATTTATAATGATAACTCAATTTATTGTAAATAAAGATAAAGTAATAAAAACTGGATCTAAGGTAATAAATAATATTAGTAATAATATATTAAGTAAGATAATAGCAATACAGAAGAATGAAAGCTTTGGGAAAGATAATTTTGCAATTACAGAATCAATAAATTACTTAAAGAGAGTTATTTATGATAAAAGAGTGGACAACTATTATCTAACAAAAGATGGAATATTAACAACAGATATTTTATGGGCACTTGAGAGGATAAATTTACTTTTAGATAATATTAGTAAATTAGAAAATAAAAGTGACTATATTGACTTATTAAATGATGTATATAGTGAAGTTAAAATAATAAAAGATAGAAATTTTAATTTAGAAGATATAGATAAAATAAAGTCTCATATAAATAACGAAAAGGTAAGAGGTGAATATGTTAATGAGTTTGTTGACATAATAACCATTCTTTATAAGAAAGTTGAAAGTATAGATATTATTGATAATAAGGAAAAAAATAATACAAGGAAAGAATGTGAAATTCCACACCATTTTCACAATATATTTGTTCATAAAAATAATTTGAAGATTGACTCAGCAAAAGTAAGATATGCTATACGATTAGCAATAGTAGGCTCATTTACTGTATTTGTAGCAAAGTTATTCAATTTATCTGAAGGAAGATGGATGTGCTTTACAATTTTTTCTTTAATACAGCCATATTCTGAAGTATCAAATAGCAGGGTGAATGATAGAGTTATTGCAACTATAATTGGTGGAATAATTGTATTAATATCTTTCTCAGTTATTAGAAATCAAACTGCAAGATCTGCTATTATTCTATTAGCTGGATATTCGGATTCTTTTTCAAGAAATTATAGGGAGAAGATGATATGCGTAACAGTATCAGCAGTAGCATCAGCAGCAATGGCTGGTGGAACTATTGAGTTAGTAGTTAAAAGAATATTATTTGTACTAATAGGTGCAAGTTTAACTTTACTTGCTAACAAGTTTATTTTCCCATATAAGATTGATGATATGAAGAAGTATCTTATTGAAACATATAATTCTTTAATAAAACAAATGAAGTATGATATTAAAGAAGATCATAATGATTATAGTGTAAGGAATCTTTATCTTATTACTGGGTTTATAGATGATAAGATGAAATTATCACTGGAGTTAGCTGAGGAAGAAAAAAACAATTTTATAATAAACAATAGAATAAGAGCGAATGATATTTATAAATCCTTAGTTGAGATTAAAAATTAAAATTACTATTTTGTAGCAAAAGTATATGGATAGAAATATTTATATAGTAATAGCAATAAAATAGGGAGAAAAACCATATGCAAATGATGGATATGCTTTTTAGAGGACTTATGGGAGGTCAAATGGGTGGCGGAATGCCTAATATGGGTGGCATGCAAAATCCAATGGGCGGCTTAGGTGGAAATCCTCTTATGAATATGCTTTTAGGTTCAATGATGGGTGGAATGGGAGGACAAAGACTAGGGCAAAACCAAGGAAATAATCCATTAGCCATGCTTATGAATGGTATGGGTGGAATGGGAAATGGAGCAGGCCAAGGTAATGCAGGCAACCAAGGCAATGGAATGAATCAATTATTAAGTATGCTTATGGGTGGAGGAATGCCAGGGCAAAATAATATGAATGGCGGCATGAATAATAATATGAGTGGCAATATGAATGCTGGTATGAATAGTAATATGAACAATCCGTTGTCCATGCTTATGAACGGTCTTAATCCTCAGCAAGGTCCTCAAGGTAATATGGGATCTCAAGGCCAGCAAGGAACTAACAGTATGGATATGAACCAGTTATTAGGTATGCTTATGGGTGGAAATCAAGGTATGCCAAATAATATGAATAGCAATAACAGCAATAACGGTAATATGAATAGCAACAATGGTAATGCTGGTCAGCAAATGGATCCACTTTCCATGTTATTAAGTTCTATGAATGGTGGGATGGGAAATAATAGTAGTCAAATGAATAATAACCAAGGAAATGATGGTGGAAGAAGATCTTCAAGACATCATAGAAGAAGATAAAAGGTGTGCTAGCGCACAATTAATAATTAAAAATTATTATTTACATTAATGTGGCTGCCTTTGGGCAGCTACATTTTACTTAACATAACATATTTACTTAACATAATAGTTTAATAAATAATTTACACTTTAAGATTTTATAATATTTTAAGTGAAAATCTCTGTAAAAGTAAAGTATATAAATTGAAATTATATTTAAAAATTCATAAATAAAAATACTTTATTATTTCATTAAGAAATGGTATTCTATATAATCGAGGATAAAAGTCTAAAAACAAAAGATAAAATATATATAAAATATATAGAGGAGAATGCAGAATATGGATAAGAATTTAACAAAAGATATGACAACTGGGAATCCTGTAAAACTTATACTAGTATTTTCAATACCATTACTTATAGGAAATATATTTCAGCAATTTTACAGTATGGTAGATACAATAATAGTAGGTAGATTTGTAGGGGTAGATGCCTTAGCAGCTGTTGGGTCTACTGGATCTATGGGGTTTTTAATAAATGGCTTTGTTGTTGGGCTATCTAGTGGATTTTGTGTTTTAGTATCTCAAAGATTTGGAGCTAAGGATGAAGAAGGGCTTAAAAAAGCTACATCAAGTGCTCTAGTATTATCTTTAATGACAGCTATTATAGTTACAATAATAAGTATGGTTTCTGCTAGACCATTACTTAATTTGATGAATACTCCAGAGAATATAATAAATGATGCTTATACATATATTATAATTATTTATGCAGGTACTATTGCAACTGTTGCTTATAATATTTTAGCAAGTATATTAAGAGCTTTAGGAGATAGTAAGACTCCATTATACTTCTTAATAATAGCTTCTATTTTAAATATAGTTTTAGATATAGTATTTATAGTTAATTTTAATATGGGAGTAGCAGGGGCAGCATATGCAACTATTATATCTCAGGCAGTTTCAAGTATTTTATGTTTAATATATACATATAAAAGATATAAGATATTAAGACTTAAAAAAGAAGACTTTAAAGTTAAAAAGAGAGTGTATATAAAGCATTTAAAAATAGGAATTCCTATGGCATTACAGTTTTCTATAACTGCTCTTGGAATAATGACAGTACAAGGTGCCTTAAATGTATTTGGATCTAAAGTGATTGCAGCATACACAGCAGCTTCTAAAGTATTACAAATAGTAATGCAACCAGCGATTACTTTTGGAGTTACAATGGCAACTTATTGTGGACAAAATTTAGGAGCAAGAAACTATGGCCGTATAAAAGAAGGCGTAAAGAAATGTACTCAAATATCTATAGTAACTAGTATTATTGCAGGACTTATATTAGTTTTCGGTGCAAAGTTCTTTGTTGGGCTATTTATAAATAACCCTGATGTAGCCATATTAGCTTATGCACAAGAATGTTTAAATTACGCAGCAATATTCTTTATTCCTTTAGGATTAATATTTATATATAGAAATGCTCTTCAAGGAATGGGTGAATCCTTTGTTCCTATGATGGCAGGCGCTTTCGAGCTTATAGCAAGGGCAATAGTTGCTTTCACATTACCTAGCTTTATAGGATATACGGGAATATGTTTATCTGATCCTATAGCTTGGATTGCAGCAGCAATTCCACTAGGACTTTATTATTATAAAAAAATGAAATTTATAGATTCTATAAAGATAGCATAGTATTTAATATTAGCATATAGCAGTTTTAATTTATAATTTTGACGTAAGTTTTAAATGAATAAGATGGAATTGTTTTAAATTAGAAAGTAATGAAATAGTTATTTCTGAAGTATAGAAGCTAGGAAACTAGCTTCTTTTTTATGAGCAAATAAATAGTAAATATAAAGCTTTCATAAGAATAGATTTCGATAAATGATTTATTTTAAAGAATCAATGAGCTCAAGATATTAAGCGGTATGATTTTATAAGTTAATTTTTAGTATTATAGAAAATTAAATATTCTAATAGTAGATGATAAAGGTAGAATGGTTAATACTTTATAATCATCTATTTTTTATTTTAGAGTTAGAGATAATATAAGCAAATTAGTAACTGGAATATTTTGATTAATAAAAAGTATAATTTATAGATGCTTATTAAATGAATTTTAAATTAGATAGTTATGATATTTCTCAAAAATTACATGGTATATTGTGAAAAAATTTAAATTTAAGGGGAGAAAGCTTTTATGAGTTTACAAAATGAAATAGTAGAAATGGATACTAAGAAATCAAATCTTTTTAAG
>JAHAIU010000205.1 GCA_018372555.1 Clostridium sp. | reverse complement strand
AGACTACTAACATATGTACTACTTATATTGCCATTAATATTACAAAGTTTTTTAAAGAATTATTTAAAATCAGCTACGCTAGTAGTTATTATGGTTTATTTATCAACAGTTCTAATAGTAGTTCCACTTTTAACTAGTTTTAATAAAAAATTAAATTAAGAATAAGTATATAGTTAATATTATTATAGGAGAATTGCCTGTAGATTTATAGTAGTCTACAGGTAGTTTATTATGGAGATAACATGGATAATCTTGAATTTGTAACTGTTTCTAAGGAGTTAATTGATTTAGTGAAGCCATTATTGGAAAGGTTAAATAAGCATCATGAGGCTAATAAAATTTATAGTTAAGTTAATACACAATATTTAGGGGGATTAGGGATGAATATAGAATTTAGAAAGATTGATAGAAGTAATTATAATGAATGTATAGAATTAAAAATAAGTGAGGACCAAAAGAGGTTTGTTGCTTCAAATATGTATTCTTTAGTACAAGCAGCCTATGAGCCTAATTTATATCCACTTGGTATATATAAGGATGATATCATGGTGGGATTTATTTTATATGATTTCGATGATGATATTAATGGATGGTCAATGAGCAGATTTATGATAGATAAAAAATATCAGAATCAAGGGATTGGAAAGCTAGCAGTACAGAAATTTTTAGATTTCTTCGTAGATAAATATGGACATAAGAAACTTTATACAAGCGCTGAGTTTGATAATATTATTGCAATTAATTTGTATGGGAAAAGTGGTTTTGAAAAAAGAGAAGTATTTGAATATGAAGTCTCAGGAGTAAAATATAGAGAAATTAGAATGGTTATTCAACTATAAACAAGGGATTAAATAGATTTTTAAGCATATAGAGAGTCTTATTAAAATATAATTATTTGTTTTTGATAAAAAATAGTAGGTAGTTTTGATATTATACAAAGCTACCTACTGTTTTTATTTAAGATCCTATAAAGGAACCATTAATCAACATAATTTTAGCAATTCTAAAAGAATTACTAAAATTGTTAATTATTAATTGCTAATTGCTAATTGTACTAGGCTATTTAGTTTTACCTGAAAACTCTAGGTATTCATCGTAGCTCATAGTTCTATCTACAATTGATCCATCTGCTTTTATATCAATTATTCTATTAGCTATAGTTTGAATAAATTGATGGTCATGAGAAGCAAATAAAACAACGCTCTTATAGTCTCTTAACCCATTATTTACAGCAGTGATTGATTCAAGGTCTAAGTGGTTAGTAGGTTGATCTAAAACTAATACATTAGCATTTGTAAGCATCATTCTAGATAACATACATCTAACCTTTTCTCCCCCTGATAATACGCTAGCTTTCTTTAAAGCTTCTTCTCCTGAGAATAACATTCTTCCAAGGAAACCTCTTAAGTAAGATTCAGATTGTTCTTCTACAGTAGTACCTGAATATTGTCTAAGCCAGTCTACTAAGCTTAAATCACTGCCATCAAAGAATTCATTATTATCTTTAGGGAAGTATGCCTTAGTTATAGTAATTCCCCATTTGAATTCTCCTGAATCTGCTTCCATTTCTCCATTTATTATTTTAAATAGAGTTGTTATAGCAATTTCATTATCTCCAACGAAAGCAATCTTATCATCTTTGTTAACTCTAAAGCTAACGTTATCTAAAACCTTAACTCCATCAATAGTCTTAGTTAATCCTTCAACAGTTAGTATTTCATTACCAACTTCTCTTTCAGGCTTAAATCCAACGAAAGGATACTTTCTGCTTGAAGGTTGAATATCATCTAAAGTGATCTTATCTAATAACTTCTTACGAGAAGTTGCTTGCTTAGACTTAGAAGCATTAGCACTAAATCTTGCAATAAATTCTTGTAATTCCTTGATTTTTTCTTCTTTTTTCTTGTTTTGATCTTTAGCCATTTGTGATGCTAATTGGCTTGATTCATACCAGAAATCATAGTTACCAACGTATAATTTGATTTTTCCAAAGTCAACGTCAGCCATTACAGTACATACTGTATTTAAGAAGTGTCTATCATGGGATACAACTATTACAGTTCCTTCAAATCTTAAAAGGAAATCTTCTAACCAGTTAATTGATTGTAAATCTAAGTGGTTAGTAGGCTCATCTAGGATTAGTATTCCAGGATTTCCGAATAAAGCTTGAGCTAAAAGAACCTTAACTTTTTCTCCCCCAACTAATTCTGACATCTTCTTATAGTGCATGTCAGTTCCGATACCTAAACCTTGAAGAAGAGAAGAGGCATCTGATTCAGCTTCCCAACCATTCATATCAGCAAATTCGCCTTCTAATTCAGAAGCTCTTATACCATCTTCATCAGAAAAGTCTGGCTTTGCATATAAAGCATCCTTTTCTTCCATTATTTCATATAATCTCTTATTACCCATTATTACAGTTTGTAAAACTTCATATTCATCATAAGCAAAATGATCTTGCTTTAAAACAGACATTCTTGTATTTGGAGCAATACTAACATCACCTGTATTTGGCTCTATTTCACCAGATAATATTTTTAAGAAGGTACTTTTTCCAGCTCCATTAGCACCTATAACTCCATAACAATTACCAGGAGTGAATTTTATATTTACGTCTTCAAATAACTTACGTCCACCAAATCTTAAACTTACGTTTGATACAGTTATCACTAAAAACCTACCTCATTTCTAAAATTATTCATTTCGTTATTATATCACAAACTAAGTATAATTTCATTTAAAGGTATAATAATATTTAGAAAATTTAATGGAAACTAAGTAAATTATTAAAATTTAGGCTTTTTTGGTATTTGACACTTAGTTAATAAGGTGGTAATATTTATAAAAATGTAGTATTAGGAGAACAGAAATGACAAGAGCAGTTAACTTTAAAAGTGAAAAAGTTAATAAAAATTATTATTATGGCTATTATAGGTAGGTCTTGTATTTATAATTAATTTATAGATGCAGGCCGGTAGTGAAATTAAGGTTTGTATCTATGATGGTTATAATTATTAGTTATGCTCGCAGTAATTTAGTTAATTGACCACATAGATAAGTCTATGTGGTATTTTTATTTAGATAATTAACCACATAGTAAGAACTATGTGGTTTTTATTATATTTACACAAGAAGGAGAGTAGGTTATGAAGAAGAGAGAACACTTCACAAGTAGGGCAGGATTTATAATATCCTGTATAGGAGCAGCGGTAGGACTAGGGAATATATGGATGTTTCCATATAGACTAGGGCAGAATGGAGGAGCAGTATTTTTAATTCCATACTTCATATTTGTTTTAGTTTTAGGTTCTGTAGGCCTTATCACAGAATTTTCCTTTGGTAGATCAGCTGAAGCAGGCTCATTAACAGGAATAAAAAATGCCTTTGAAAGAAAGAAGTTAAAAGGTGGATTATTAGTAGGAGCTATACCAGCAATAGGATTAGCTGGAGTATTTATGTTTTATAACGTAGTTGTAGGATGGATAATTAAGTATTTTACACTAAGTGCAACTGGAGAATTAAGTAGTATAGATATAAATTCATATTTTGATAACTTTGCTGGAAGCAAGGAAACTATAATATGGAATGTTATTGCCATATTTATCGCACTTATTATTGTTATTGTAGGAATAAATAAAGGAATAGAAAAAGCTAATAAGATAATAATGCCTATGCTTTTTATAATTTTTATATTGTTAGCTATTAGGTCTTTAAGTTTACCAGGATCTATGGAAGGAGTTAAATATCTTTTGACACCTAAATGGGAATACTTATTTAAGGTAAATACCTGGGTAATGGCACTTGGACAAGCATTCTTTACTGTTTCCTTAAATGGATGTGGAATGGTTGTTTACGGAAGTTACCTTAAGAGGGATATGGATATTCCGAGGTCAGCATTAACTACAGCAATTTTAGATACTATGTCAGCATTACTAGCATCATTTGTAATAATGCCAGCAGTATTTGCTTTTGGACTAGATCCAATGTCAGGACCACCACTATTATTTATAACATTGCCAACTATATTTAAAGCAATGCCAGCTGGTGGATTAATATCAACATTATTTTTCTTAAGCGTAATTTTTGCAGCTGTAAGCTCATCAATTAATATGTTAGAGGGGCCTGTGGAAGCATTAATGTCTCAAAGTAAGTTAAGTAGAAAGAAGGCAACTATTTTAATATCGATAATATTATTTGTTTTATCTATACCATTAAACTTAAATATGGATTTATTTAATAAATTCTCTGATGTTATTACAATAGTAGTTTCACCATTAGCGGCTCTAATAGTACTTATTGTATTTTACTTTATGAGAGATAAAGAAGAAGTTCTAAATGAAATAAATATGGGTGCTAAAAGAAAAGTAAATAATAAATTTATTATATTTGCTAAATATGGATTTACTTCAATAACTATTTTAGTAATAATTTTAGGAATTATTTATGGTGGAATATAAATAAAAAGATATAGTAGATGGAAATTATAATTTAGTAAAGAATATAGTTTTAAATAAAAGATTCTGATAAAACTCTTTTAGGTTTTTATCAGAATCTTTTTTAGTATTAAGGAGTTTACATAATTAAAATATCATTGCAATTTATTAGAACTAAGATTTTAGGAATAATTTTGGAATTTATTCAGGATATATTGACAAATATATTTAGAGGATATATAGTTAATTACATAAGTAATGAACCAAATAACAAGGGAGACATATAATATAGTATAAATTTAAAAGGAGGTAGCTATGAATTTAGATTTTTCTAGTGAAATACCTATATATATACAAATAGCTCAATCAATAGAAGATGGGATTTTAAATGGGATATTTAAAGAAGACGAAGTTATTCCATCTACTACTGAAATATCAGTAAAGTTTAAAATTAATCCTGCAACTGTTGCCAAAGGATTTAATTTATTAGTAGATGAAGGAATTATTTATAAAAGAAGAGGTGTTGGAATGTTCGTTTCAAGTGGAAGTAAGGGTAAATTAGTACAGAAGAGAAGAGATAACTTTTATTCAAGTTATATTATTTCACTAATAGAAGAAGCAAGGAAGCTGAATATTTCAACTGAAGATATTATAGAAATGATTAAAAAGGGGGAGTAACTAATGGCATGTATTAAGATATCTAATCTAACAAAGGAATACGGGAAGTATAAGGTTTTAGATAATGTTTCATTAACTATAGAAGAAAATAAGATATATGGTCTTTTAGGGAGAAATGGTGCTGGGAAAACAACTCTACTTAATTTAATTACTAATAGAATTTTTCAGACAGAAGGTACGATTACTATAGATGATGAGAATGTAGTTGAAAATGGA
>JAHAIU010000204.1 GCA_018372555.1 Clostridium sp. | reverse complement strand
ATTATTAGTATTAATCTTTTCAAGTAGTAAAGATGCTGCATTCTCACCTAATAAAGACATGTTCTGGTCTATAGTAGTTAAGTTAGGCTCTATAAATTTACATAGTTCTATATTATCAAAACTTATTATAGACATATCATTAGGAACATTAATATTTAATCTCTTGCATGCATTTATTGCACCTACGCCCATAAGGTCATTACAAGCAAATATAGCAGTAGCTGTAGTATATTGTAAGGTGTCTAATAGTATGGAAGTGGTAGTGCTAACAGTTTCGCTACTATTACCAGAACCTATATTAATGATATTCTCTTCTTTGAAATTACCTATATTCTTCATGAATTCAGTATAACACTCTTCTTTGATATCATAGGAATAACTATTAGTACCTCTAATGAACAATATATCCTTATGGTTATTTTCCAAAAGATAGTCTAAAGCAATTTTTGAACCTATAGCTTCATCATTACAGACTGTTGAAACGTTTGGAGAAGTTGAAGAACCATTAACAAATACAGTTGGAACTTGACTTCCTATATCATCATAAAATTTAGACTTCACATTCTCTAAATTAGGACTAATAATTATTATACCTGATACATTTCTTGAGATTAATTCCCTAACATATTTGATTTCCTCATCTTTATCATCATTAGTACGACAAAGAATAAAAGATAGTGAGTTAGATTTAAGAGCACTATCAATACCGTCAATTACTGCTGGGAAAAACATATTGCTTATACTTGGAACTACTACGCCTATTATAGAAGATTTTTGCTGAGTTAGTTCTCTAGCTTGCATATTAGGTATATATTTAAGTTCTTTTATTGCTTTAAGAACACTTTCCTTTGTTTCAGCTTTTACAGGATAATTTCCGTTCATTACCCTTGATACTGTAGCAACGGAAACGTTAGCTCTTTCTGCGACTTCTGCTATAGTTACTTTCATAATTAATAATCCACCTTATAATGTATTTATAAATTTAATTTTCTTGGGCCATCTGAAATATCTACAATGTAAAAGTCAGGTTTATAGCCAATTTTCTTTTCATATTCTCTTGTAGTAAATTCAATAAACTCTTCAATGGAATCAGATTTAACTAAGTTTACAGTGCATCCACCGAAACCAGCACCAGTCATTCTTGCACCTAAAACAATATCTTTTTGATCCCAAGCTAAAGAAACAAGGGTATCAAGTTCAGTTCCAGTAACTTCGTAATCATCCCTTAAGGAAATATGAGATTCATTTAAGAGCTTACCAAATTCCTCAAGTTTATTTTCTTCAAGTGCTTGTACAGCTTTTAAAGTTCGTTGATTTTCATAAACAGCATGCTTAGCTCTTTTTCTTCTAGTAGAGTCTGCTATTGAATCTTTATTTTTTTCAAATTCATCTATAGTTAAGTCACCTAAAGAGCTTATATTTACAACAGTTTGTAATTCCTTTAGTGCAGTTTCACATTCAGTACGTCTCTCGTTATATTTTGAATCTGCAAGGCCACGTTTTTTATTAGTATTACCTATTACTAGTTTGTATCCATCCAGATTGATAGGGCTATATTTATATTTCAATGTATTACAATCGAGAAGAAGGGCAGAATCTTTCAATCCCATACATATAGAAAATTGATCCATTATGCCGCAGTTAACACCGATAAATTTATTTTCAGCTTCTTGAGCTATTTTAGCTATATCAACATTGCTTATATTTAATTTAAAGTAGTGATTTAAGATAGTAGCTGTTAAAACTTCTATAGATGCAGAAGAAGATAAGCCTGAACCATTAGGAATATCACCATAAATAAGAATGTTGAATCCAGTTGGTATGCTATAGCCATGATCAATAATAGTCTTTATTACACCTTTAGGGTAATTAGCCCAATCATGTTCCTTGTTATAAATAAGTTCACTTAAATCAAATTCAATAGTTCCTAATTCTTTAAAATTTAGAGAGTGAAGCAAGAACTTATTATCATTTCTTTTTGAAACTAGACCATAAGTTCCAAAGGAAATAGCACAAGGGAATACATTACCACCGTTATAATCTGTGTGCTCACCAATTAAATTAACTCTTCCAGGTGAAAAGAAAATATCCTCACAGTTTTCATTAAAAGTATTATAAAAATCATTTTTTAAAATTGTTAAATCAGTCATCTCAATACCTCCTTTATTATAATTTAATAGTAAGCGATTACTATTAAGAAGTAAAGAGTTTTTTAGAAAATATTCACAATAATATTACTATTAAAATGTTTACAATAGAGAGAGGTAGGATTATACTAGTATTAAAAAGAAATAAATATAGTAAGCGATTTCTAAGGGGGATGGAGAAGAATTATGAGGATGGATAAAAAAGAGATAACTCTAAAGGATAGTAAAAAAATATTACAATATTCACTTATTAATGATAATGGAATAGAAATAAAGATATTAACATTAGGTGGAATTATAACAGATATTATAGTGCCAGATTCAAAGGGTATTTCAGAAAATATAGTTATAGGGTGGAATGACTTAAATGATTATATGGATGATACATCTTATGCAGGAGCAATTGTAGGGAGAAATAGTGGAAGAATTGCTGATGGTAAGATAAAAATAGGAGAGAAGGTTTATGAAGTAACTAAGAATCAAGGATCAAATACTCTTCATGGAGGAAATGAAGGCTTTAATAAAAAGATTTGGAATGATTCTATAGAAGTTAATGATAAAGAAGTAAGTTTAATACTAGAGTCTTCTAGCAAGGATGGTGAAGAAGGTTTTCCAGGTAATCTTAAGCTAAGAGTAGTATATTCTTTAAATAATGAAAATGAATTTTCAATAAAGAATTATGGACTAAGTGATGAAGATACCATATTAAATATGACTAACCATAGTTATTTTAATTTATCTGGAAATATTAAGAGAAATATATTAGATCAAAGATTAACTGTAAAAGCTAATAAGATTGCAACTATAAGGGAGGACTCTGCATTAACTGGAGATTTAATTGATGTTAATGGGACACCTTTTGATTTTAATACTAGTAAAAAGGTAGGGAAAGATATAGAAAAAATAAATAAACAATTAGAATTAGCTAATGGTTATGATCATCCATGGGTATTAACAGAAGATCAGGGATACAATATAAAGCTTGAAGATGATATATCAGGAAGAGGAATGGAAATATATACAGATAGAAAAGCAGTAGTAATATATTCTACTAATTTTCCTGTGGACAAGAAGTTGACTAATGGAAATGTAGAAAGTAAGTATGATGGAATTTGCTTTGAGACACAGAATTTACCTATAGGTGAGAATTATAGGTTTATTGAGGATTCCTTGATAAGGGAAGGGCAGGAATATAGTACAACTACTGTATTTAAGTTTTATTGTAGATAGAGGTTATAAAGTAGCAAGATAAGATGAAAGTGAGCATACTAGTATCTCAAATTTAATAGAAAAAACCTATAGGGTAGATTTTATAATTTCTACTCTATAGGTTTTAACATTTTGTTTATCAAGATTTTTATATAGATGCTTCTAGTAATTCTGGTAGGGTTGTTTTAGTGCTTTTATTTTTCTTAATTACTACAATTACAGAAAGTATTGAGCAAACAATACCTATTACTAAAAGAACAGTTATTTGAGGAACTATTGATAATCCTGTAGATATTCCATTTCTAAATCCATCTACGGCATAGGTAAATGGCATATAGTTATGAATAGCTTTGAAGAAGCTATCTGAAAGTTCTATTGGATAAGTTCCTGCAGAACCACTTAATTGTAAAACCATAAATACTAATAAAATAAAGCTTCCTACTTTTCCTAAAAGTAGATTCATCAAGTAAACAATAGCCATAAATGATAAGGAAGCAGCTATGGCAACTAAATAAGTTTTACCTATATAAGCTGGGTCAAGTCCATTAAATAATCTTAGTGCACTAACCATAATTACAGCTTGAATAATTGCTATAGATAAAAGTTTTAATGATTTCTTAGGCCAGAATGCTCTTGGATTTTCTTTTCCATTCTTAATATCTTTTTCTGTAGAGAATAATATGCAGAAGGCTAGACAACCTACCCATAATCCTACACACATCATATATGCTGCCATTGCATTACCATTGTTAGCAATATATGAATTTATTGATTCAACACCTTCTACAGGTGAAGCAAACATTTCTTTTGACTTATCAGATAATTTAGTGCTTTTTATAGTTTCTGAGCCTTCTTCAAGGGATTCCTTTAAAGTTCCTGAACCATCTTTTAATTTATCAACTCCACTACTTAATTCAACAGAACCATCATAAAGCTTAGAAGCTCCATTAGAAATAGATGTAGAAGCTGAATTTATTGTGCTAATTCCTGATCTTAGTGAATCATTATTTTCTGATAATGTGTTTAATCCTTGTACTAAGGTATTTGAACCTTCAGCAATTTGTCCAATTCCATTTGTTAAGGTTGGAACTGAAGAATTTAAATTAGCTGTTCCATTAGCTAAGTTTTCACTACCATTCTTTAAAGAAGTTATACCAGAATTTACAGCTTTAGCTCCAGGTATTATTTGATTATCTACAGCAGTTCCTACCTTTTCAAGGCCTGAATATAAGCTGTTTACAGTAGTTTTAGTTTTAACAGTAAGTATATCTGAATTACTAGCAATAGTTCTTAAAGCTGTTTTTGCTTCATTGACTTTGCTAGAAATATTAGATACTCCATTTACAGCTGAGTTTAAATTAGTAGATGCTGATGAAGTTTCTGTTGCTATATTATTTAATTCATTACTTAAATTAGTTAGAGGAGAAGATAAGCCATTTATAATCTCTTCCTGAGTAGCTTGGTCTAAAGCTTTAAACCAAGGGGCTTCTTTAGTTTCAGTAATTTTTATTTTAAGTTCATTAATGTAGGTTGAAGAATTTTTAACTGAAGTTCCTACATTAGATAAGTTTTTTCCTAAAGACGTAAAATCAGATGTTAAATTATCACTTGAACTATTTTGAATAGCACTGTTAATATTATTAATACCTAAATTTAGGCTATCTAAAGAAGTAGTTAAAGTTTTGATATTTTCACTATTTTCATCATTAACTGAAGTTTTTATAGAAGAAGATAAAGTGTTTAATCCACCAAGAAGGCTTTCACTTCCTTTTTGTAAATCTGATACTCCAGAATTTAAAGTATTAGCACCAGTATTAAGACTACTAACTCCTTCAGCAAGAGTTGAAGATTTATCATTTAATGTGCTGATTCCTGCATTTAAGTTTTTAGAACCATCTTGTATTTTATCTACAGCAGATAAATAATCGTTGATTCCTGCTTCATATGTGTTTATTCCATCTGTGAAGGTTAAACTACTATCATATAAAAGTTTTAAGTTTGATCCAATAGTATCAGAACCTTCTTTTAAT
>JAHAIU010000203.1 GCA_018372555.1 Clostridium sp. | reverse complement strand
ATTTAGTGTACCATTTTTTAGAAGAAATTTAAATATATCATCTAAAAATAATCGTGATTTATATTTACAAATTACTTAAGTTGACGACATTGTGCGTACCAAGAGGTATTATATTTTTTACTTTACATTCAATATTTACAGGACATTCATTAATATAAGGTGCTGAAACAAATGTACTTTCACTTAGTGTAAAATTCATGTCATCTATTTTATCAAATTTTCTTCCGGGCTTTACACCACAGTAATCAACAGCTTTTACTAAATCAGAACTAGGCATATTAATTACAAAGTCCATAGACTCTTTTATATATTCGTATGATAATCTTTCAGGTCTTATTGAAATATAAAGCATAGGAGGTTTTGTATTAATTGTAAGTATACACAAACAAACACATCTATGTGTATCCAATGAATCTATACTAACAATTACCTTAAAAATGTACCTACTTTTAAAATATGAATAGCTACATTTCTAGTCTATAGCGTTTATTAATTACTTATTTAAAAGATCTAAATATGTACATTAAAGGATAACATTTTTAGAAATTGCTATTTAAAAAAGTATTGACATATTATACTATCGATAGTATAATGGAAGTATAGAAAGGGGTGAAGAAATGGAGAACAAAATAAAAGAGCTTATCAAAATAATAAAATTACTTGAAAAGCTCGTAATAAGTTTAATATCTCTTATCGGCTGGTTACTGATATTAATAGAGATAATAAACTAGAAACAATGGGGTTAGGTAAGAACCTAACTCCTACCTAAATAATAACAGAATTGTTCTCCATATGCAATATGAATAAATTGTATAAAGAATTGGGAATAAGAGTAGTATCTCTTATTGGATTAGTAGCTTTCTTAATTGCATTAATATTAAAATTGTTAGGAGTGGTTTGAGTATGGATGAAAAGAAAAATCCTCAGACAGAAGCAAATAAAAAGTGGCAAGAGCAAAATAGAGAAAAAACTAGGTATTTAAGAAACAGATCAACTGCAAGAAATTTTATTAAGAAGCAAGCAACTTTAGAGGATATTGATGAGATTGAAGAATTAATAAAAGAGAGAAAGATACTATTATCAAAATAATAAAAATTAATTAAATGAAAAAGGCAGCAACCTAAGTTACTACCAATCCCTCGACAAGATTAGTATAACTTAGGTTCTCCTAAAAAACAATAGAAGAGGAGAATTTTTTATGTCAAATTTAAATGAAGAACTAAGTATAAAATTAATTGGGAGGCTTACGCTTTTTTTGCCTCAAATTGAAAACGATTACAACAAACAATTGGAGATGAAGCGAATAATTGATGAAGTTTTGTATGATTATGATGTGCAAACTAAATCAAAAGAATTAATTGCAAGTGATATAGAGGAAAAAATACAATTGTACATAGCATGTAAGAAACTAGAAGGATTAAGTAAAAAAACATTGATAGGTTATAAAAATTTTTTGTTAAGGTTGAATGTATTTTTTACAAAGCCATGTGGAACTATAACAACAATGGATCTCAGAATGTTTTTATCTATGGTAAGTAAAGATAGAAAAGCTAGTACAGTAAATGGGTATATTACATATCTTAAAAATTTCTTTGGTTGGCTACAGAATGAAGAATATATATTTAAAAATCCAGCAGCTAAATTAGCATTTACAAAAGTACCTAAAGTTATTCTTGAAGGGTACAAGCCAGATAATTTAGAAAAGCTTCGTGATGCATGTAAAACAGAAAAAGAAAAGGCACTATTTGAGTTGTTAGAGAGTACAGCATGTAGAATAAGTGAAATAAGCCATATTACTATAAATGACATAAACTGGTCTGAACGTTCTATAAAGGTAACTGGTAAAGGAAATAAACAAAGGATAGTTTATTTTAGTTCTAAAGCTAAGCTTCATATAGAAAAATACTTACTAGAAAGGAAAGGCAATTCAGATTACATATTTATATCTGATCATGCTCCGTATCAACCAATTAAGCAAAGAGCTTTACAACTTATAATAAGTAATATTCAAAAAAGAAGTGGAGTAACTGAGAGAGTGCATTGCCATAAATTTAGAAGGACACAAGCAACATATTTATTAAATTCAGGAATGAGTCTTCCAGGCGTTCAAAAAATTTTAGGACATGAATCCCCAGAGACAACACAACGTTATGCTCAAATAAGCCAAGAAAATCTAAAAAATGAATATAAAAGACTAGTTCAATAAGCCTAAAAAGAAACAAATATTCTTACATAAAGAATACGTAAAAAATGCACATATTTTATGTAAGAATATTTGTTTGTACATAAAGTATGTGTATGTTTTATGTAAAGTATATGTATATTTTACATAAAACATACGTAAAGCTATTGAAAATATATAGAGAATTGATATCTTTTTTACTTTCACAATATAGGTGAAAATAATATGCTTATTTGTTAGATGAAAATTTAGATTTATTGCAACTTATAGAAGTTGTAAGGGTATATGTTTTAGGGTATAATTAGCTATAAAAAATGATACTTTTTTCATAATTGAGGATATTTCAATTATATTAATTCAAATTCTGCATACATAATTTCTTTATTAATTTTTTTGACCACCCTATATTTACCAGGAGTTAAATTATCAAAATCTTTTAATGATGTTAATTTACATTTTTCTTCTGAATTTGCTCCAATCGCTAAAGTGTAGGCCAAGTCATTAAAGGAAACATTTCTTCCAAAAGGTAATTCAATCCATTGATTATCTTCTAATTTTTCTATTAAAAAATATTCGCCATAAGATAATATTTTATTAGTATTATTATATATACCAATATTAATAATAGTAGTTCCAAGACTGTACACTTGTTGCTTAGTCTCTAAAGTTTTTTTATTGGAAAATGTCTCTTGTGTTCGTCCATCCCATACACCGTTTATATCTACAATATATCCATCAGGTGTAATTGTATTAAATAACATACGTCCATTATTATTAAAATAATACCACTTACCATCTATTTGCTTCCATCCTTTTACATATGAATTACCTTCAATATACCACCAACCATTATTATAATTCTTCCATTCTGCATTTGATTGAATTGGATTTAATGTAATAATAGCACCTGTAACTACTGTTACTACTAATATTTTTATTAAGTCTTTTTTTCTCATTTTTATAACCCTCCTATATTAAGGTGAATTAATCATAGCTATACATTATGATTCACTAGCATCATCAATTAAATCTTTCATAGCACTGGTTACTCTAGCAGCTCTATTTATATCTCTATCTGTATCATATCCACCATGAACTCCAATTACTTTATATTTATTAGCTCTATATTCAACTAAAATAGGTGAACCACTTTGTCCTGGTTCAGTATCCATATCATGTCTTATTAATTTACTTGTATATGAGTCAAGATCACCATAACATTCATACATTTGATAGTCATAATCACTTGGCTTAGGGTAACCTGCTGTATGAAGTTCATAATCATTCTCTACATATTTATCAAAACTTGATAAAGATAAATTACCACATTCATCACCAATAGAATTATTTAATCTAATTACTCCATAATCATAGCTTTGACTATGGTTATCTATAAATTTTTGAGGTACATATAATGTTCTAGATGTTTCTCGACCATAGGGTTCATAATCACCACTATATCCAGGAGAAACTTCTACATATTCTACGAATCTATCTAAATCATCTCTATAAAGACAATGCCCAGCAGTAACAACAACATTATCAGAAGTTACAAATCCAGTCCCATGAGTAATTCTTAATTTTTTATCATTATCTCTATATATTATATCTAATAAACAGATACTTCTATATGGTTTATCAGTAGTATCATCTACAATTTCTCTATTGTCTCTGCCAATAAGCTCAAATAAAGATATTTGTGAATCTGTTGTCACATTATTAGAGTCTTTATTTTTATAATAATCATCTAATATTTCAGAATAATCATCATATCCTAAATCGTCAATATTTCCATCATAATCAAGTATTTCATCATCATTATATTCATAATCAGAACTAATTTCATCAACATAAGATTCATCATCATCAACATAAGATCTATCTTTTTTAGAATGTTTAAGAGTCATGCTTGTTTCTTCACCACTCTTTAAATCTTTTTTTACAAAAGTATATTCATCTGATTTGTCTTTTGCCAAAACTGGTGTTGAAACAGAAATAATACTTGTACAAACTAGCAAAACTGGCAAAATTATTTTTTTTAATAATTTTGTGTATCTCATTTTTAAATCCCCCTAAATGAACTTATTAAAGAACATTACATGAGTACGTACTGTGTTTTGTAATAAATCTTTATGAAATACAGTATATCATATCGTTTATCTAAAATTTGTCAGTATAAGTAGAAAAATATAATGATTTAAACACAAAATATATACAAAAAGATTAAACATATGACTTAAATGTAAAAATAAGTTATAAATAAAAAGAAATTATCTATGGAAATTTATAATTGAATAAATAATATTAATTTAATGAAAGATTAAATAAAATATTTTTAGACTTTCTGAGATATCTGAAATATCTTGATGGTCAGCAAGATATTTCAGTTACAAGAATGGTCATATTAGGATTTTTGTCAAAATGCGTACAATATAAATGTCTGAAACTATGATAATGAGTTTTCCCTACAGGTATATTACAGCAACAGCCACTTTATTTTTTATGTTTCTTTTTTACGGAATAACCAAATGTACCTAATGGTTTCGAATTGATTCCGTAGTATTCACCATGAGAGTAGCATATTAGGTTTGCTTTATTAAAACATATTTTGTTATTATTATCTAATAAAGATTCATCAACTTTAATGTTAATAACTTCAAAAAGGAAGAGGTCATGTGTACCTAAAGGTGTTATGGATTTTACTTTGCATTCTAAAGCAATAGGACATTTATCAATAGATGGAGTAGATATAGCTTCACCTTTATTAAGTTTATATCCAAAATGCTTTAATTTATCTACTTTTCTTCCTGATCTAACACCAGCGAAGTCAACGAACTTTACCATATCTCTAGTTGGTAAATTAATTACACATTCGCCACTCTCTTTTATATATTCATATGATAATCGTTCTGGACGTATTCCCATAGCAATTATAGGTTCTTTGGTACAAACAGTGCTTACCCATCCGACAGTAAAGACATTTACTTTATCTTCTTTGTTTTTAGAAGTAACTAGAACTACTGGAGTAGGGTTTAGCATTACACTGCCTTTAAAATTTAACTTTCCCATACTTAATGCTCCTTATAAAAATGTACGGTATTTATATTTGGACTGTAGTACCAGTCCATCCAACGGTAAAAACATTATTTTTACCTTCTTTATTTCTTGATGTAACTAAAACAACTGGGACTGGATTTAAGATTACACTTCC
>JAHAIU010000202.1 GCA_018372555.1 Clostridium sp. | reverse complement strand
ATTTCTCCATTTATATTTACTGGAGCTTCAATTTTATCTCCTATTTTAGCATCACTTTTTCCTAAGAACTCTAAAGCTTTCTTGGATGCCATTATTTCATTTTCTTTTTCTGGATAGTTTCCTTTAATATCACTTATACATGGAGTTAACTGTTTTTCAAAATTTTCTTTATCACTATATTTAACACTTATACTTGTTCTATTATTTGTTAAACTATCAAGAGCTACTTTCCCAACATTAACTTCATAACCCATGCTATCTAATAAGTCTAATGACTTTATTTTATCTATTTGTTTATCTGTAGGATTAGCTAATGCCACAGTTGATGTAGTGCCTTGTAACCTTAAATTCATTGTTTTATAGTTTTTAGCAAAGCTTATTCCTATACTAAATACAGAAGATATCATAAAAGTTGTAAGTACTATTGCTATAATGGCGAATACATTTCTTATCTTATTTTTCTTTAGCGATCCTTTAGTTATCTTTTTAATAACTTCCTTGTTGTTATTTTCAAATTTCATTACTCATCACCTCTAACTGCAACCTTACCGTCTTCAATTCTTATAATTCTATCTGCTAGTTGAGCTATTTCCTCATTATGTGTAATCATAACCATAGTTTGATTGAACTTCTTGCTAGTTATCTTTAATAATCCTATTACATCCATACTTGTCTTACTATCAAGGTTTCCTGTAGGTTCATCTGCTAATATAATAGCAGGCTTAGTAGCTAGTGCTCTTGCTATTGCGACCCTTTGCTGTTGTCCTCCAGAAAGGTTATTGGGCATATTAGTTAATTTTTCTTTTAATCCTAAAGTATTAATAATTGAATCTACATATTTTTTATCTATCTTTACTCCATCTAACTCTATAGGTAAAACTATATTTTCATAAACATTTAAAATAGGAACTAAATTATAATTTTGAAATATAAAGCCTATATTTCTTCTTCTAAATATAGTAAGCTCTTCATCTTTCATTTTACTTATATTTTTATCACCTATAATTGTTTCTCCACTAGTTGGCTTATCTAATCCACCTAACATATTTAATAATGTTGATTTCCCACTTCCTGATGTACCTATTATGGCAACAAATTCACCTTCATTAATTTCTATACTGACATTATCTAATGCCCTAACTTCATTAGCCTCTTCCCCATATATCTTCACTAAACTCTCTGTTTTTAAAATACTCATATAACTCCACCTCAAAAATTTTATTTACTATACTTTGTATTTTACATATAACTTCTTACAATCTTCTGACAGAACTTAAGTATTTTTGAAAATTATTTTTATACACACAAAAAGCCTATTAAATAGATCTTAATTAAAATCTATTTAATAGGCTTTATTTAATTCTAAAGTCCAAAAATCCCTTTAATAATAAACCAAACAACTGGAATAAGTAATGAAGGAAGCATATTCAATGTTTTACAATCCTTAATATTAAGTATGGATAAGCCTGAGCTTGCTATTAAAAATCCTCCTATAATTGATATTTCAGTCAGTAGTTCAGGTGTTAAAAATTCAGATAATAGCTCTGCAGATACATAGATAAATCCCTGCCATAAAAATAGTACAACTGCTGAAACTGCAATTCCGATCCCATAGGTAGATGCTAAAACTATAGATGTCACAAAATCTAAAGTAGCATTTGTAAATAAATATGTATTGTCTCCATTTAATGCACTCTCCATAGGTCCTAATATAGATAATGTTCCAATACAAAATAGTAAAATTGCTGTAGATAATCCTTGTCCTAAATTGCTAGAAGTGTACTTATTAGATAAATTATTAAATTTCCCTTCAAGATTAATAATTGTACCTACCAAGCTTCCAATTGCAAGGCTTAAAATAAACAATACTGGATACTTACTATTTGGCATATTTGATACAATTGAATTAATTCCAAGTCCAGTTGCAGCTAATCCCATAGCTGTAAAAAGAGCTCCTTTATATTTTTCATCAATTCCTTTTTTAACTACAAAACCTATAACGCTTCCTGCAAGTATAGCTCCTGTATTAGTAATAGTTCCTATCATTATTTCTACGTTACCTTTCAATAAATTTTATTTTTACTAATTATAGCTTAATAATATATCTTCTACTTTTTATTATACTAATTATATCATTATCTTTCACTTTAATTAAAATTTTCATTGTCTCTTCAGTACCCACATTTACTTTAAAATGTGAATATAAATAATTAAATTCTATTGAAATTCAGCTTGTCTTAATTTCTTCCTTCAGTAAGCTTTCATTCACAAATTTAAATTATTCAAGGAGTTTTTAACATATTGTGCGTAAGACGACTTGGGGCTTGCGACTGAGTGCGAGCATAGTATATTAAAGCTCCTGCGCAATTTAAAACAAGTTGTAAATCTTATTTTTTCTAATAATAACTTTTTGCCATATTATAAAAAATCATTTAATATAATATAGTATTAAGTATATTTTTATAGATTACTTTTTTAAACTATGATAAACTTATATAATTAATTAATAAAAAATAAGAATTATGGGAGGGATACTTATACTACTCATTGATAATATTGAAAAATATCTAAGAGATTATGGAATTAGTCCATCCTATCAAAGAAAAAGAATCTTTGAATATTTATATAATAGTAAAGAACATCCAAGCGTAAATGAAATATATTCTGTTTTAATAGATGAAATTCCAACATTATCGAAAACAACTGTATATAATACTTTAAATATTTTTATTGAAAAGAAAATTGTAGAAGCTATTATAATTGATGAAAATGAACTTAGGTATCAAATATTAGATGTAAAGAAACATGGCCACTTTAAATGTGAGTCTTGCCATACTCTTTACGATATAGAAATTGATTTAGATAGCCTAAATATAGATTCTTTAAAAGGCTTTGATATTCATGAGCAATCTCTTTATTTTAAAGGTATTTGTAAAAAATGTAAAAGCACAAACTAAATAGTTTTATAAAAGTAATATAAGGCATAGTTCACACTAACTAAAATGTGAGCTATGTTTTTTTATATATTAAATTTGGGAAATAGTATTGACATTTCCTCAATTTAGCATTATTATAATATTGTAATCATTACAAATTTAAAATTAATATAAATTATGGAGGTAATATTTATGAGTAAAAATTATATAGGTCTAGAAAATGAAAAAATTGAAGGAGTAGTAAAATCACTTAACGACTACCTTGCAAATCTTAATTTATTATATGTTAAAATTCACAACTTACATTGGAATATAGAAGGTAATGCTTTCTTCCAATTACACAGCGTATTTGAAGGATATTATGAAGCAATGGCTAAATCATTAGATGAGGTTGCTGAAAGAATTCTTATTTTAGGTCATAGACCAGCAGCTTCAATGAAAGAATACTTAAATCTTGCTACTATACAAGAATTAGATAGCAAAGGGATATCTGCTGAAGAATCAATAAATATACTAGAAGGTGACTTTTTAAGTATGCTTAGTCAATCAAGATATATACTAGCTTTAGCAGAAGAAGCTAATGATCAGGGTTCTATTGATTTAATGGCTGGATTTATAGCAGAATATGAAAAAGCTCTTTGGATGATAAAATCTTATAAAGCTAAATAATATAAGAATTAGAATGTTTAAAATTTATTTTAATTTATACAACTAAAATTAAAGGAAGTTCATATTCGAACTTCCTTTAATAAAATTCTATTCTAATTTCTTTATAATAATTCTCCATCTACTTATTATAATATTCATCTAACAAAAAATTTAGTAATCTCTCATTAACCTTATCATTTCTTCTTATATTTTTTATATTATTGGGGTCCGTATCTCCGCATACGTCAACACCAATGATATCGTACTTTAAAATAATACTATGAAGAATTCTCTTGAAAAAATCAAAATTCATATCACCTTGATCCCAAGATGTATTAACAACACTCTCACTTAAAACATCTTTATCTATAGAAATATATACTGAGTATCTGCTATCTATAAGTTTGTATAAATCATTTTCGTTCAATGACATTAAAGCAGTATCAGAAATCCCTACTACCTTATTTAAGTATTGCCTTGGAATAGTTTCTTTTTGCTCTTCACTTAAACCTATTATAATAACTTTTCTTATATATTTATTATTATCGATCTCATCCATTATCCATGAACCACAAGATAATATATCACCAAAGCTTGGCCTTTTCATATCTGAATGATGGTCAAAAACTATCAGTGTAAAATCATTTTTTATTTTATCTATCCATAGTTTACTGGCATAATGATAATTTCCTGAGTCAATAAAATGAATCCCCTCAGGTTTTAATGATTTAACTTTATCTTGTAAAATATGAAAAGCCGTTTTATCACAATATCTATTAGTTCCTCTAACCTTACTACAGTCAACCCAATTATATTCCTCATCCAAAAAGAATCTTTCCTTTTCATATACATGAGAAAAGTTCATTACTGTTAAAAGTTTTTTCATAAATATAATACTCTCTCTCCTTCTAAACCCGGTAACATCTTTTTTAATATATCTCTATTAGCCTAAGCTACCTCTTAATTTCCCTAACTTAACTATCCATTCCTTAAGAATCTTCTTTTCTTCCTCAACATCATTAAACATATCTTCTTCTTTCCCCATTAAGTGAAGTAAAATTGGCCTTACAGATTTTAATAGGGTATGATAAAATTCTTCTTCTGGATAATCCTTAGCTAAAATCCCTAAAATATCACAAGCTAAACTAAAATCTTCCTTATAAGTATATCTACATTCTTCATTAACTATTCCCTTAGATATCTTAGTATTTGTATATTTAGCTGCAAATATTAAATCATCTATTAAGCTTGGATAGAATTCTAATAATTTATCTACACCTTCTTGTCCATACTTTTCTTTAATTTCTCTTAAGCCTCTTCCTACCCCTAAGAATTCTGGAGTAATACCTGCTGTATACATTGATGCAGTAAATGTGATAGCTCTTGGTACTGAACAATCAACATCTGTGTTTAAGCTTAATAGTTCTTCCTTTAACTTTGGATCCTTAACTAATTCTACTACTTCACTTACATCTATTGCTTCTCTAACATATTGCAATCCTGATTCAGAACTTGCTAATCTATCTCTATTCTTTGGTATAAACTTAGATATACCATCTACATCTTTAATTACTCTAGTGAATATATTGATATAATGCTTAGAGAATATTCCTATATACTCTTTCATAAGATCCATTTCTTCCTCAGAAAGTATCTTAAAGCCTTCCATATAATCATGTTCTTTAAGCTTATTTACTACTTCTATTGTTTCCTCTGTCCCATGGTCATATTTTAATCCTGATTGAATAGTAAATGTCTTAACTCCTGCATAAGTCTTAAAAGTATTTTCTATATTTTTTGCTGATAAATGTCCTCTAAATGGTAAAGA
>JAHAIU010000201.1 GCA_018372555.1 Clostridium sp. | reverse complement strand
GTAGTTTCCACTTTCTGTTGCATAATATCTGTTATCTGGATTTGCACATCTTCCAAATGTAGATCCATTTTTTCTTACACATCCAGTTACTACAGGTCTGTCATATTCATTTTGGAAATAAAGCATTACATTATCTCCAACTAATGGCATTGAATAAAGTATATTTCCTGTTGGTGGTGCATAAACAAACCATGCAGCTTTGTTTATATCCTGTTTTTCATCAATATTTAGTTTTAACTTTAATATTTCTCCTGTTGTTTCTAGAACTGTTCCTTCAAGAGATATTCCACTTAGCTTCTTATTATAAATCTTTTCCTGCCATATGCCCTTTTCTCTGCAAAACCTATACTTATATATTAATTCACCTTTAATATATTCAGCTTTATATTGATTAATATAAAAATCTATATTTTTCAATTTTATAGAATCTCCAATTTTCATACTTTCTCTTAGGTTTACTTCATAATAAAAATAATCAGTATCGTGCAGATTTCCATTTGATGCTGATATTTTATGATACTTATCTAAGTCTTTAACTGCATTATAATTGACATCATCATTTACTATATAAGATTTTCCTATAGGTTTTCCAAAATAAAACATATTAGTCAAGTTTATTATATCAGAAATCAGTTCTAATCCCAACTGGCTTGCTATTCTTTTTAAAAACTCATAATCTGTTTCTTTATATTGAAATAATGGTTTTTCAATTCTCATTGGCATACTCATACATTGTCCAAAGCCAAAACCTGCATAATCTTTTAATATTTCATATATTACATCATCATAGCTCATCTTCTCATCTTGAAAAGATCTGCTTTTTTCTTGTATGTCTAATAATGAACTGCTTGTTAATGCTTCTATTTCTAAATAATGTACACCATCAATATTAGTTGTTCTCAATTCCCCTCGATTTCAACTGGAATTATTGAACCTAGGATTTCCTTGTTTAACAACTTACGATAGTTTTCAAGCCTAGATATCTTGGACTTTAAAATATCTCATCACAAGAAAAAAAGATTAATGCTCCAATTATTGAAGCATTAATCCTTTTAACTTCTTTCACTGCATTATAATAATTATGCAGTATTAAACTTTCTTGATTTTATTTATTCAACTTGTTTCTTCTATCTATAATTTTTATGCAGTCACCCTCCTCGTTATTATTCATTTAATTTTAGATAATTGGCATTTCAATTACTTCACCATTAGATTCTTCTAAAAATACTTTGTCTATATTTGAATTGTTTTTTTTCAGTTTGAAAATTTGAATCTTAGTTAATGGTGGTATAAATTTAATGTTATTATACCTAAATTTATTATTTAAAATTCTGTTCTCTATTTCTGAAATAAAATTAGACCACTGTTCTAAATTAGGATTTTTTAGTTCATCCTTATTCTCCAATACCCTATAACCATCAGCATTATAAAAAATCATTAGTGCTGTGCCTAAATCACAATTATTATTATTTATTATACTATATGGAATATCAAAACCATTATCCCAGTTATAATTTCCTGCAATTACATGTAGTAATTTACTATCTGATATTCCTTCAATCTCACTAATAACCTCTTCTTTATTTTCACTATATAGTAATTTATGCACATATTCTATTTTAAAGTTATCCATTATAGTTGCTCCTTAATTATTATTTTCTTATCCTGTTCAGACTTCTTTCCCATAGGTCTACAGTAGCACCTTGACTTGGATATAATGGCAATCCACTTTCTTGTAATTTTCTTAAATCACTCTGCAAGTCAAAAACTTGCTTTTGAAGTACTTCAACACTTTGATTAACATCCATATTGTTTAACTGCCTTTTTACCACATCATTATATACTGAATGATATCCTCTATGTCTTGACATAGCACTTAGGTCAGCATCTGGTGTCCTTAATAATATTCCATTTGAAGCATCATCTAAATTCATTCCTATTTTTTGAAGTATTGGATTATCTGCCATTTCTGCTGGAATTATATGTTGTGCTTGATGCCCTGTCCATTTAGTTGACCTCTTTAGTCCCATTGATTCCATTATATTTTTACCTAGTTTAGTAGAATCACCACCTGTAACTACACCTTGATTTCCAGGAATTAATCTTCTGGTAGGGCTACTTCCCCCCTTACTCCCATTCTTAGATGCATCAATTATATCATCACTATTCTTAACAATAAATTCACCTACATCATCTGAATGCTTAGCTGCCTGTTTTAATCCAGTATCTAAAACTCCTGGTACTATTATGCATGCTGCTAATATTGCTCTATTACATTCTTCACCTGTGATAATATCTTTTCCTGCTATAAAGCTTAGTCCATTTTCAACAGCTTCAGCCGCCCCCTTGGGGCAGAATCTACCTTTTTATTTTTAGTGGTAAAGTTGAGTATTTTCAACTACTTCTAATCACTTATCATTTTTAGTGTTATGTAGTTACTTTTTCAACCTTTATTTTCCTTAATATGTTAATCTTATTTTATCATGCCACCTCTTTAATTTCTACATTAGGCATTACAAGAAAAAAAGATTAATGCTCCAATTACTGAAACATTAACCCTTTTAACTTCCTTAACTGCATTATTTAAGTTATGCAGTATTATTTTTTCTTTACTTTATTGATTTTATTATATATAACCATTAATCTTTTTTATGCAGTTACCTAAATTACTTTTTGCAGTTAAACTTGCTTTATAGAAAATCATTAAATATTTTACTCTAACCTCTACTCCATATCAGACTGCCATCTTCTAATTCAATCCCACTTATTGGGTATTTGTAAAATATTTCTATTAAACTATTTACTTTTATATCTTTAGCAACATCTGAATGTTGTAGTATGGATATAACTTTTACAACTGCAACATAATATTCTTCATATCCTTCTTCATCTAAATCCAATCCATTATCCGACTCATAAATTGTATCAGTTTCTCCAAGAATTTTACCTTTATCCTCAAATTCATAAATCAATTTAGTCCCATTTTCATATTTATCAATAGCTTTTATTAATTCATCCATATCATTCTCTCCTTTATGGTCTTGCTGGAATTATATGTGCACCATTTTTTCCATAGGTAATTATTCCTTTAGTTGTTTCTATATATATTCCAGTCTTTTCATCATAATATTTGCCTATTACTTTGCCGAAATCAACTCTTTCCTTATAATCATTAATTTTAGTTCCTTTTCCAGCAAAATCATCTAAAAGTTTATTTGGTTCCTCAATCAATATACTTTTCATTTTTCCATTAGATAATTCATTATTATAATTATTAGTACCTACTATATGCTTATCTTGATGACCTTGATTAACCTTAATTGGTTTCCCATTAATATATTTTTTCCTATCTATTATATCTACCTTTAATCCGTCAACAGCTTCAGCCGCCCCTTAGTCCCCTTCTTAGATGCATCAATTATATCATCACTATTCTTAACAATAAATTCACCTACATCATCTGAATGCTTAGCCGCCTGTTTTAATCCAGTATCTAAAACTCCTGGTGCTATTATGCATGCTGCTAATACTGCTCTATTACATTCTTCACCTGTAACAATATCTTTTCCTGCTACAAAGATTATTGCATCTACGCCTACATCTATTGGGCTGAATCCTACCACAAAACTTGTCACTTCTCTAACAACACTGTTATTACACAATTTACAAAAATTAGTACTTTAAACTGACATTCCTTATTATATCCTTCTCTATTGTACAGCACAAATTTATATTTTTTATATCCCCCTGTGCCTATATAGCCACCTTCTTGTGCTATTCCAAAATATGTATTTCCTTTAATTCATTTTGCCAGAAACAAGCAGAAAGCTACTTTCTGCGCTTCTAAATTCTATAATTTTCTGTACAATAAGACTAGAAAATACCCTTGGAATCTTTGATTCCTAAGGATATTTTCTGGAATAGCTATTTGCAAAAATTATTTATTCAATAACCGAAATATAGTATAAATATTTTATAGAATCTCTCTTATTCTTCTAAAAATATAAATCATATATTTAAACATAAAATATATTATACTTCCTAAAATTACTGCCATTATAAAAAAAGCACCTATTAATATTAAATATTGAATTATTATTGGAATATCACTTTGTATAAATGTTACATTCCTTGAATGATTTATTTTTGTGAGTAAGAAAAAATACATAAATACTATACAACTAATATATAATTTATTTTTTAATAATGCTTTTATCATTATCATCCTCTCCTAACTATAATTTTATTATTTTATTCTACTGTTAACTTAATGCCACCTCCTACTATATCACAACCACCAATTTCAAACTCAAATTTACCATCTTTCACACCAATGGCAGCTTTAGCTCCAGCACCTCCTACATATCCTTTTTCAGTTAACTTTATTTTAATTCCCAAAATACTTATAGCTTGACTTGCTTCTATTTCATGTGCTACAACTAATGCTTCTGCAGAAGCATAAAGCTGGATATTATCATTTTTATTAATACCTAAATTTATATTTGCGCCAAGTGCTCCTTTTCCTATATCATAGCTCCCATCTGCTTGCCCTCCAATTTTTTTATCATCAGTTTTACCATTCATATCTATATCAATACCAGATACTTCTCCATTAAGGCCTAATTGCAAATTAGGTTTTACTTTCTTTTCATCACTATCATATAGCTGCATAACAAAATCATAACTTCCTTTAATATTTCCAACTCCTACATCGCAGTTTACTGGACCATAGTTTGAAGTTGGAATCCTTAACGAGCTAGCCTTATATTCACCATGTGGTTGAATCTTATCTGCTTTCCAAAACTCATCCTGATTATATGCTTGAAATGGATCAACTCCGCATGCTTCACTATCTAACACCTTACCTGGAAACCACTGTCCATTGGTAGCTTTTTTCCTTACCTCTACATTTTCATTATAATCGTTAAGTGGATCATATGGTTGTAATTTCATGATTTCTTCTTCTGTCCAAGTATTGATTTTTTCAGAAGTTTGTGTTATATACTTTGCCTGACTTCCTGCCAAAGCTGATGCTATAGCATTACCATTTGGATTAAACTTATTAAGTTGTATTTCTGCTCTAAGTGCAAGAAGTTCACCTAAATCAGGAATATCATCACTAAATGGGAAAAAGGGCTGTCTACAACTTCCATTCTCATATACAACAGTAGCTTCATTATAAAGTTCACCTTCAAGTGAAATAAACCCACCTTTACCTTTAGATACAATAAGTTTATTACTTCCACTAATAGATACATTTCCAGCACTCATACTTATTCCGCCTTGAGTACCTATATTTAGATTATTATTACTGCCTAGGCTTATTCCACTCTCATCATTAAAGCAGACATTCATGCCACCTCTATAAAAGTTTATGGCTCCTGGAAGCATATCTAAGTAGTTTCCACTTTCTGT
>JAHAIU010000200.1 GCA_018372555.1 Clostridium sp. | reverse complement strand
TAGGACTAATTTACTTAATCCATATATAGTTATTATTTAATTAGCAACTTCAAACTGACTATAATAAAGTGATGCATAGAAGCCATTTTGTTCTAAAAGACTTTCATGATTTCCTCTCTCTACTATATCTCCATCTTTTACGACTAGTATCATATCTGCATTTTGAATAGTTGAAAGTCTGTGAGCTATGACGAAGCTAGTCTTGTCCTTCATAAGCCTTGATAAAGCTTTTTGAATTTCTACTTCTGTTCTAGTATCTACACTTGATGTAGCTTCATCTAATATCATAATACTAGGATTAGTTAGCATAGCACGAGCTATAGTTAATAACTGCATTTGACCTTGTGATACATTTGCTGTTTCACTTGATATTACAGTATCATAACCATGCTCAAGTGTACGAATAAAATGATCACAGCAGGCAGCTTTTGCAGCATCTATAATTTCTTCGCGAGTAGCATCCATCTTACCATAGGCAATATTTTCAGCTATTGTACCTTCAAATAACCATGTATCTTGAAGTACCATACCTATTTGCCTACGTAATGTATTTCTTGGTATTTCAGTTATATTAACACCATCAATTGATATAGAACCTCCATTTAATTCATAGAAGCGCATAATTAAATTAATTAAAGTTGTTTTTCCTCCACCTGTTGGTCCAACAATTGCTACCATTTCATTTGGTTTAACTTCAAGCTTCAAGTCTTTTATTAAAGTCTTCTCTTTAGTATAACCAAACTTTACATTTTCAAAATTAACTCTCCCTTCAGTTATAGGGTTTTCTTTAAAAGAAATCTCATTAAATTTATTATCTGCAACTTCTTCCTCTTCATCTAATAATTCAAAAACTCTTTCTGCACCAGCAATAGCAGATTGAAGAGACATAATAACGTAAGAAGCTTGAGTAATAGGTTCAGAAACTTGATTTACATATTGTAAGAACGCTTGAATAGCACCTAGAGAAATTTGTCCACCGATTGCCATAATCCCACCTACAATAGCAGTAGCTATAAATCCTAATTGATTTAAAAGCCTTATAGTTGGGTATATGGCAAAGTCAACAAACTGTGCTCTTCTATTTGCTTCAAACTGCTTTTTATTAAGCTCTGAAACTTCCTCAATTGTTTTCTCTTGTTGATTAAAGACCTTAATAATTCTGTTACCTGAATATACTTCTTCAATTTTCCCACTTAATTCTCCCATAGCAGCAAAATTTTCACCATAGTAACGTTGACTTAAACTTGATACATAGTTGGTTGCTACCGCACTAATTCCAATAAATACAAAGATTAATAATGATAACTTTGGATTTAATATAAGCATCGCAATAATTGTAAGTACAATTGTAAAGCAAGAAGATATAAACTGCATAAAGCCAACTTGCATTACTTGTGATACTTTTTCAAGATCAGTTGTTACCCTACTCATTACATCACCTGTTTTATGTGAGTCAAAATATTTAAGTGGTAATCTATTAATTTTCTCACTTATTTCTGTACGTAGTGATAGAGTCAAGTTTTCACCAATGCTAGCTATTATATATTGCTGAATGTAAGATACTAAACTGCTAATAATAGAAACTCCTATTAACATTAAAACTGGTATAACAAGTGCATCTGTTACTACCTTAATAACACTTAAAGATCCATTAAAACTACGAATTGCAGTTACTAAATTATCTATAGCACTACCAACTAATAATGGCATAACTGCATAGGATGCACTTCCAAGTAAAGTAGATAAACCTACTATTATTAACTTTTTCTTTTGATCTGATAATCTTATCATTAACCTTTTAATAGTCTTTTTTGTATTTCTAGGAATATCCTCATGAAATTCCATTATATCTATTTCTTTATCTTTTTCCATTAAAATCAAGCCTCCTTAATATTCATCTGACTTTTAGCAATTGCTTGATATACTGAACAATTTTTCATTAGTTCCTCATGTTTTCCAACACCAACTAGTTTTCCATCATCTAGCACAAGGATTTGATTTGCATCCATTATAGTACTTACTCTCTGAGCAATTATTATCTTTGCAGCATCTTTCATATTTTCCTTAAGAGATTTACGTAATGCTGAATCTGTTTTTACATCTAAAGCAGAAAAACTATCATCAAAAATATAAACCGGAACCTTCCTTACAAGAGCTCTAGCAATGGAAAGACGTTGCTTCTGTCCACCTGAGAAATTAGATCCTCCTTGAGAAACTTCTGATTTTATTCCCTTTGGTAATTTATCTACAAAATCTTTTGCTTGAGCAATAGTTAGTGCTCTTTTCATTTCTTCACTTGTTGCATCTTCATATCCCATTCTTAAGTTATCTTCAATTGTTCCACTAAATAATAATGCTTTCTGAGGAACATACCCTACCTTATTTCTAAGTTCTTCTTGAGAAAAACTTCTTATATCAGCTCCATTTATACGAATTTCTCCTCTATTAATATCATGTAATCTTAATATAAGATTAGCAATAGTACTCTTACCGGAACCTGTACTCCCTATAATTGCAGTTGTCTCACCTACTTTACATGAAAATGATAAATCCTTTATAACTTCTTCCTCTGCACCATGATATATAAAAGATACATTATCAAATTCAACAACTGTATTATTAGCTTGTACCTCTTTCTTTTCTATCTTTAAATCCTTAATTTCTGGATTAATTTCTAGAACTTCCTCTATACGATCAAGACATGATTTCATTTTAGGAAGAGTAACACTTGTTGTTGTAGCTAGAATTAAATAACTAAGTGTAATAATTGAGTATTCAGTAACCGCTGTTATTTCTCCTATTTCCATTGAAGCATTCATAGAAAGTACTCCACCAAGCCATACTATAATAGCCATAGACAATCCCATTATAAGCCATACTATAGGATTTAATATGGCAAATAATTTGTTTAGCTTTACCATATCTGTTGCATAACCTTCAAAAGCACTTCTTGCTCTTCCTTCTTCATATTTCTCATTTCCAAAAGCACGAATAACACGTATTCCAGTTATAGCTTCTCTTATCACCTGATTAATGTAATCTAATTTACTCTGAACCCTTTTAGAAATAATTGTTGACTTCTTAAGTATTACCCACGCAAAAATAATAAATATTATTATAGATGCAATTAGTATTAAGGCTAGAGTTTCATTAGTATAAGCAGTCATAATAATAGATGATCCAATAACAAGTGGTGCTGGAACTATTAACTGCAGTGCTAAACCAAAAGTCTGTTGCATATTAGAGATATCAGAGGTGGTACGTGTAATCATTGATGATACTCCAATATTATCAAATTCATGAATAGATAACTCCTGACTCTTTCTAAATATCTTATCTCTCATATAAAATCCTAAAGCTGCAGCAATATCAGCAGAAAAATAACTACCTAATATTGCCGTAACTGTTGCTACTAAAAGAACTAGCAGCATTTGTATTCCTATTCTTGTAATTTCATTTATATCACCTTTTAAAATTCCATTGTCTACAATACCTGCTATTAAAAATGGAATCAGCAATGTTCCAATTGATTGTCCTAAAAGCATAATTAATGTCATAACAACTTTGCCTTTTCTCTCTTTTAGAAACAATTTTAAATACTTCATAGTCTACCTCCATTATGTAAAAAATTTTGCAAATAATTATTTCAAGTGGTATTATAAAGCTTAAAGTAACTTTAATGTCAATACTTTATTTTAAATTTTGGAGGATGCTATGAAAAATAAATCTCAAATGACAATCAAAGAATTTTCGTTTTTAACTGGCATAAAACGTGAAAACTTAAGGTATTATGACCAAATTGGATTACTCTCTCCAGAGTTTCGTGGTAAAAATGGTTATCGATATTATTCACAAAATCAACTATCTACAGCATATTTAATTATTTCTTTAAGAGAAATCGGAATTGGAATTAATGAAATTAAAAGATATATCGATATTCGTACTCCTGAAGAGATGTTTTCTTTATTTAGCTCTCAAAAAGAACATATATTAACCGAAATAAAAAAGCTTAAACGTATATTAGAGGTTATGCAGCTTTATGTTGATATGGCTGAAGAAGCTATTAAATATGAAGAAAATACTATAAGTATTGAATATAAAAAGAAAGAACCTATTTTCTTAGGTCCATTAATTCCTACAATACCTTCTGATGATACTCTAGAAGATTTCGTTATATCATTTTATAATTATGCCTATGAAAATGGAATTGAAATAGGTTATCCCCTTGGTGCTATTATTAGTAAAGATAATATTGAAGCTGAAAATCCCTTATATGCCAAGCAATACTATTTTAAAATATTAAATGGTCATAATACTTATAAACCTGAAGGTAAGTATGTAGTTTTCTACGGTAGATGTGCTTATGGAGAATCAGATGATCTTTATATTAAGTTATATGAATATATAAAAGAAAATAATTTAAAAATTTGTAGTGATGCCTATGAAGAATATCCTTTAAATGAGCTTTCCACTAAAGATGAAACCCAATATTGTGTGAAGATAGAAATAATGGTAGAAAATAAATAGTAGCTAACTATTAATTAGAAAGCTACTATTTTTATATCTTTAATTTTCTACTCTTCTATAAATTTCATTAATTCATCATTAAATTTATCTTTTTGATCATAAAATGATGCATGTCCACTATATTTAAAAGGTAAAAGTTTGGAATTTTTAATTTTTTGATTTTGGATTTGCCCTAATTCAAATGGCACAACTTTATCATGGATACCGTGGATGATTAAAGTTTTAACATCTATTTTTTCTAAATCAGAAAATAATACTTCATTAATCCATGTATTTGCTATTGCCGCAGTTGCCCATCCTGCTGCCTTTAAGCCTAATTGAAAGAACCAATCTAAAAAGGCTTGTGTTGTATGCTGAAAGAAAAATATATCGCCAAAATCTCTTAGCATTTTAGGACGATCTGTATATGTTCCTTGAATAATATTAGTTACTACTTCCTTATCTACTCCATATGGAAAGTTATCACGTTTTATAAGGCTAGGTGCTGCAGCTGCAAAAAGAGCTAATTTAGATACTCCATGTCCTTTATGACGGCTCATATATCTAATTGCTATTGCACCTCCAGTTGAATGTCCTGCAAGGGTAAAATCCTTTAATTTTAATGCATCCACTACACCTTTCACATCATCTGCCAGACGATTATAGTCATATCCTTCAAAAGGTTTGCTTGAATCACCAAAGCCTCTTGTATCTATTCCAATACATCTATAACCCTTTTTAGGAAGCTGATCAAATTGATATTCAAATAAATCATGGCTACCAGGCCATCCATGTATAAATAAAATTGTTTTATCTGCATGCGGATTAAGATCTTCTACAAAAATTGTTACATTAGTCTCCACTCTAACATAGTATCCCACCAGATACCTCCATTAACGAAATTCTTCATTAATAGATTAT
>JAHAIU010000199.1 GCA_018372555.1 Clostridium sp. | reverse complement strand
TGTACAACACCAGAACTTATCAAATGGAGTACTATATACTTTAAAATATCCTGTTGCCATAGGCTGAAAATAAGTTGTCATTCCTGTTTCAGGATTTTGAGATGATAATATTGCATTTATTATTGTATTTTCATAATAATCAGCATACTTAACATTCCCTGTTATCTTAAATAATTCTCTGGATAACTTTAACATATTATAAGTATTACAAGTTTCACAATTACAATCCGTTCTTTCTATATCTAATTTTCTAGATTCTCCCAAATGTTCCCATTCACTATTTCCACCAGTAATATAGGTATGATTATTCACTACAATATCCCAAAAAGATTCTGCTGCTTGTAAATAAAATTCCTCACCTTCACCTAAAACACGGTATCTATTTAATGCTCCTAAAAATTTAGGGATAGTAGTATTAGCGTGCTTTCCATTTAAAATATCATTTCCTTGTTGAATTGAAGTGAATAAATTAACTTCATCAAATTTATGAGCAGCGTCTATATAGTTTTCATTTCCAGATATTTTATATAATTCATATAAGCAGTCATTCATACCACCATATTCAACAGATAAAACAGTATTTTGAACTTGAGGTGTCCATTTTGATGTTCTATTATATACCCACTCACCTAATTTAACACTAATATCATAAGCCTTTTCATTATCAGTTAACTTATAAACATCAATTAATCCTGCTATTATCTTGTGCATTGTGTACCATGGTACCCATGCAGGCTTTGAAGATTCTACATTATCAAATAAAGTTTCCGGAAAAGCTGAAAGATATCCACTATCAAACTGAGAAATTGATAATCAATCTATTATATAGTTAATCTTATTTAACAATTCTTCATCTTTAGAATTCTCATAAGCTTGTGCAATAGCTGTTAAATAATGTCCTAATGTATGACCTCTAATTTCTGTACTTTCCCATCCAGGATATTTTGTCCCTTTAGGCTCTAAACCTCTAGTTTCAAAAAATCCTGCTAATAACCTATCTGAATCATATTCCTTTAAATATTCTATTTCCTTATTTAAAGAATTTATATAATAATCATCTAATGTTTCTACTTTATCCATATTAAAATCTTTCAATGTGATGAAGTGAGATTCAGCTAATATTTTTACATCGAATTTTTTTTCAGCATATTTCTCACCAAAAGTGATTGTTGCAGTTAAAGTGACTGTTACATCACCTTCTCCTATTCCTGGTCTTATTACTTTCCCTTCATTATTTATATATCTACTATCTGATGAGATCCAAGTAATTTCACTACCTGCTTCACCTTTAGTTGGTAAATATAAATCTGAAGTTATGTCCTCTGTTAATATACTTAGATTTTTTACATCTTCATCAATAATAGCTTGTTCATCAAAATCAGCACCAAACTCAGTATATAAATTTACAACATCTAATTCATCTGCCACAGAACTATAGATTTTAAATTCATCTACTGATAATTTTGAATAACCCCCATTATATTTAGGAGAATTAAACCCTAAATATTTATTCTCCTCATTATCAGATACTATACTATTAGTAATTTTATTTACATAATTGACCTTTTGAGCTATACCATTTCTATATATTTTTACTTCCTTTGTTTCTTCATTAAAAGTTACTGCTATATGAGTCCAAGTATTTAGTGGAAAAAACTCATCTAGATTCTCATTTACATATGCTTCTTGAAAGCTATTTCCTATTGATAATTTTAATGGAGTACTAGTGTTAAGAATAGTTAAATACCATCCATTTCCATAAAAGTTCCCATTAGGCTTATTCCACATTAACATATGTTCTCTTCCACCTAAAGATTCAGATGGATTAATCCAACATGACATTGTTAAATTTTCTGGTTGAAGTCTATCAGTTGTTCCTAAATCAATATAATTGCTCACACCGTTTAAAGAAATTGCTTTTCCTGAAACTCCATTTACGTACACTTCATCTCCATTGAATATACTCTTAATATTATTTTTTGAACTATCTTTAATAGTATTATCAAAAGACAAATTCAATTCATTAGTATTAGTAAAGATTTTATCATTATTAACAGCAAATATTGTTGTATTAACATTAGATAAAAAAATGGTTGCTACCAATATGAGTAAAAGCTTATTAAAATTTAACATTTAATTCCCATCTATCTAATTAAACTTATATGAACATTAATACTATCTAAAATAAAAAATAGATATTAATGAACTTAAAAAAATAAAAATTTAATTACGATTTCATTTTAAGTTTAATATTACTTTAAAATATTACATAATTATGAATTTATGTACAAAGTCAATGTGCAGTATTTTATTTATTTTATGCTCTCATTTAAATAGAAAAGGAGCCTATATATTTATAAAATATCAAGCTCCTTAATTCACTATTTGGATTAAACTTTTTAATTATTTTTTATCTTTATTAACTAGCTTTTTTATTCTTCCTGTTTTCATTAAGAAAACACCTGATCCTACTATTAGTATTGCCCCTAGTAATATTAATAAAGAATTTCTTCCACCAGTACCAGGTAAAACATTATTATCTGTGGTATTTGAATTATTATCATTAATTACAGACTTTTTAACTAATTTACTTACTTTATTATTTAACTCATTAAGTGCAGAATCAACTTCGTTTTGTGTTGAATTTTCATTTTTCAAAACATATTTTGCATTATCTAGTGCTTCTTTAAATTCTTTAAAGCTTTCCTCTGTATAATCTTTTTGATTATAGTCTTTTACTTCTTCATATTTAGATTGTAATAAAGATTTATCAACCACTTCTTTTATTGGTTTCTTAACTAACCTATCTATTTTTTCAATAAGGTATTCTAAAGCATTATCTACTTCAGATTGAGTTGCATATTGGTTATCTAATATGCTCTTTGCATTATTTAATGCTTCTTTAAATTCCTTAAAACTTTCTTCTGTATAATCTTTTTCATTATAATCTTTTACTTCTTCATATTTAGATTGTAATAAATCCTTATTTACTTTTGGTAAATCACTTGTTCCTAACATATTTATTTTAAAATAAGTATGATATTCAAAATTATAAGCACTATACATTGGTACAAAATTTAAATTGTTAGATTCAATTGAAACTATATTGTTTTCATCAACATTAACTACCTTAATTAACGATTCTAAATTTGGATCTAATGTCAATTCTAAAAAGTTTTTATCTGAACTTTTAGCTACCATCACTAATGGACCATACATAACAGATGCAACTGTTTTACCATCTAACTTATCATGTGTTTTATCCAAATGAATAGAATATGGCATATTAACTTCAACTGTATCTCCATCTTTCCAGACTCTATCTATAGAAACATACGAACTTGCATCGGCACCATTGATTACTTCTTCTCCATTTACTTTTACAGTAAATCCATTAGTTGCCCAATATGGTACGCGTAATTTCAATTCAAATTCCCCATTACCATTAATAGTCATCTTAGAAGTATCTGATGGAAATTCATTCTCTTGCTTAATAATTACGCCTTTTTCTTTCCAATCTAAAGTAGTTGGCATGTATAAATTTACATATAATGTATTATTATCTTCTGATGTATAATATGAAGCCTCCTGATACTTAACATGGTTTTCCATTCCTGTACCATGGCAGCATGTAAAACTATCATAATCGTCTCCATAACCCTTTTTAGCACCAGGTCCTATTGGCAACATATAAGTAGTTCCATTATGCATATCTTCATAGGTTTCTTGATTTTGAGATGCTATTATTTGATTTATTAATGTTCTCTCATAATAATCCATATACTTAGCATCATCTGGATTATATACATATAAATCCTTTGTTAGTTTTAACATGTTATAAGCAGCACAAGTTTCACAATTTTTATCACTATCAATATTATTTGCTAACATATATGGCTCCTTGAACATCTCACCTCTACCAACGCCCCCAATAGAGTATGCATATCTATCTATAACTATATCCCAAAAATTCTCTGCTACATTATAGTAATATATATCACCAGTTACTTCATATTCTTTGATAGCTCCAACAATTTGTGGAATATGTTGATTAGCATGACGTCCACTTATATCATCAACATTAGCACTTAAATTATCAAAAAACTTCTTATTATCAAACATTTTTGCAGCTTCTAAATATTTATCATCATCTGTTATTTTATATAATGTTGATAATGATTCATTCATTCCGCCATATTCACCAGCAATGTACATACTCCACATTTTTTCACGTTGCTCTTGTGTACATGCACTTAACCTATTATATATCCAACTACCTAAATCTTTTGCAGTTTCTAAGGCTTCTTCATTTCCACCATAAGTATAACAGTCTAAATATCCAGCCATCAATTTATGCAAAGTATAGTATGGTGCCCAGATTGTGGCATATGGTGTATATTGCTCTAATAATGCAAATTGATCTGGTGAATATGCACTTATAAATCCATATCCCCATTCATTTGGATCAGTACTCCAACTACTTTGTGCTGTACCTTTAGTTTGAAAATCTGCTGCATTTCCTTCAGATAATAGTTGAAGCTCCCTCATTTCAGATATCATATAATCCATTTTATCTTTTAATTCTTCATCACCGGTAGATGCATATGCAAGTGCTAATGCTGACATATAATGTCCAGTTGAATGTCCTCTTAACAGTCCCGTTGGCTCATCCCATCCACCAAGTGGTTTTACTCCCTTAGTATCTTGACCAAATGTCTTTCTGAAATTATATAACATTCTATCTGAATCTAATAACTTTAAATATTCTATCGTCCTTTCTGTATTCTGAGTTAATATATTATCACCATCTAAGGAAATATTGCTTAAATCAAAACTTGAAGAAATTACCTCTGGCGCATACTTAGAATCCTCAACAACTGTTATTATAGCTTTAGAAATAGCATCACTATCTATTACAGTTCCTTCTATCTCAAAAGTTCCAATAGTATTATACAGCTCTTTTTCAATGTAACTTGGCCATCGTGCTTCCAAGCTATCTTTTTCTCCATTGTTATAAGTAACATTCACTTTTGAAGGTAATGTTGGGGATTGTCCCTTTGTAGTAGTTACTTCAACTATATCTACATCTACTATTGTAGGTAAATAATATTGTGGTAAAATTCTAATCTTAAAATCTCTACTAGAAGTAATTTCACCTACTGTTGCAGTAGCTGTTAATCTAACTTCTACTTCTTCATTCCCCATCTCAGGTCTTTTTATAGTTCCATCATTTTTTAAATATTTTTCATCTGATGATATCCAACTAATTTGTGAACCCCATTCCCCATTTGTAGGAAGAGTAAGATTTTCTGTAATTGAATCAATCTTACCTAAGTCTATTTTATCTAAGTCATGTTTAACAATTTCCTCATTACTTGGAAGTGATATTACAGTTAAATAAAAATCCTTTGATTTAACGACATCATTATATGATGCTGTTGCTGTTAGCTTAACAAC
>JAHAIU010000198.1 GCA_018372555.1 Clostridium sp. | reverse complement strand
TAAGGAATCACTATTAACTTTAGCTAAAAGTTTCTTAAGTAAAGAGGAAGAGTAACTAAACTCTTCCTCTAAAAACTATAATAAAGCTTCCTTACCTATCCCAAATAGATATAGATAACTTTCTTTAACCTTCTTACCAGTTATTTTTTCAACTGCTTCTTTATAATACTTAAGTTGGACTCTATACTTATCAATGATTTTATATTCATTAGAAGCTTCCACATAATCTGTTTTATAGTCTAATAGAACTATTCCATCATCTTCTTCAAATATACAGTCTATTATCCCCTGAAGTCTTACCTTTTCATTTTCATAAACTTCTTTTGGTAACGAGTTATCTACATTTAAACTGCTTATTTCAGTATAGAAAGCTAATTCCCTTTTTACTAAGTTACCTGACTTAAATGCTGATAACATTCTATTACCTAGCTCACTTTTAAAGAATCCTAAGAAATTAACCTTTTCTATTACCTTAACTTCCTCCTCTGAAAGCAAACTAACTTCCTTCATTTCATATATTTGATTATCTATTTCTTCCTTAGTATATACCTTACTTAGGTCTAACCTCTGCATTACAAAGTGAATTGCTGTACCTCTCTCAGAAGCTGATAATCCTCTTTTTTCTTGAAGGAACTTAGGCTTTAATACTTCCTTATCCTTAAATATATTTACTGTCATTATACTATCATCCTCATGCTCGTATAATGCCTTCTTTAAATCAGACACAGAAACATTACTAGGCAATCCTCCTGCTAATCTATATTTATAGTTATAGCCTAATCTTCTTTCAATTTCTTTATCAATATAATCTATACGAGAATTAATAAATAACTCATCTTCTGAATTTTCATCAACAGCCACTTCATCTTTATCCACAGTTAATTTATTTTTAGTCCACAAATTCACTTTCCATATTGAATCATCATTAATGATTAAGCTACTTTTATTTCCAAGAACTTTTCTTAATTCTTCTCCATCTCTATGTTTACATAAAGCCATACCAACCCAGTCTAAATAATTTTTACCCTTTATCACTTCTGAAGCAGGAATAATCTCATTATCCAAGGCAGCTGCTGTCATCCATTTATTAATTGATCTTTCTAAGTCTTTAACTGCCCCTGTTATTATTAACTTTTCTTTAGCTCTAGTAAAAGCAACATATAATATTCTCATTTCTTCTGATAGTGTTTCATATAGAATTTTTTTCTTTATTGCTTCTTTTGCTAGAGTACTATAAGAATTTCTTCTCTCTAAATCTACATAATCTGGGCCAAAGCCTAAATCATCATGGTACAATATTGATTTATTTAAATCCATAAGGTTAAACTGCTTTCCAAACCCTGAAGTAAATACTACTGGAAACTCAAGTCCCTTACTTTTATGGATACTCATTATTCTAACTACATCTTCATTTTCTCCAAGAACTTTAGCACTACCCATATCCCCTGAAGAATTTCTTAGCTTATTAACAAAATTAATGAAGTTAAATAATCCTTTAAAGCTAGTATTCTCAAATTGCTTAGCTCTTTGGAATAAAATCTTTAAATTCGCTTGCCTTAGCTTACCATTAGGCATTGCACCTACGTATCCATAATAAGCTGTATCCATATATAAATACCAAATAAACTCATCTATAGGAGTATATATTGATTTCCTTCTCCATTTTTTAAGACTTTCTATAAATACTTTGCATTTATTTTTAAGTTCATCATTAACTTCATGTATATCTTCAGTTACTTCTTTTATAATTTCATAGAAGTATTTATCTTTACTTAGTAATCTTATATCACCTAATTCTTCAGCAGAAAATCCAACAATAGGAGATCTTAATATAGAAATCATAGGAACATCCTGCATAGGATTATCTATAACTTTTAATAGTGACATTATAGTTCTTATTTCTATAGTCTCAAAATATCCACTACCAGTATCAGCATATACCGGTATCCCAAAGGATCCTAGTTCTTCTAAGAATATTTCTGACCAATTTCTAGTTGCCCTTAGCAAAATAACTATATCTTTATATTTTAATTCTCTATATTCTCCTGTTTCTTTATCTAATACCTTAAAAACTTTATCCTTGTTCTCTGGTAGCATAAGTTCCTTTATTCTAGATGCTACAATTCTTGCTTCTAATGTAATTGAATCAACATCTTCCTCTTCTCCATTATCTCCCTCATTATCTTCTATTGAATTTTCTTCATTTATACCTTCAACTTCAATGCCTGATTTATCTAATATATGAAGTTCTATAGGTCCTGCTATTTCTACATTATCATCTTCATTTTCTTTAAAGCTAGCACCTAAATTTAAGGATTCTTCATCATTGTACTCAAGCTCTCCTACTGTTTTAGACATTACCATTTTGAAAATATAATTTACTCCGTTAATTACTTCTTCTCTACTTCTAAAGTTTTTATAAAGCTGTATCTTTCCATCTCTACCACCAGCTTCTAATGAGTAATTATTATACTTATCTAAAAACAATTCTGGCTTTGCTTGCCTAAATCTATATATACTTTGTTTTACATCTCCAACCATAAATACATTTGGATTCTCTAATTTTTTTCTAGATACTAATTCAATAATAGCTTCTTGAACATTATTAGAATCTTGATATTCATCTACTAATACTTCATCAAAATAATCCCTAAAGCTAATAGCTACATTAGAAGGCTTTAACTCTTCATTATTTTTCTCCCCTGTAACTACTTCTGAATCTCTTTCTTCTTCATTATTAATTAGTATTTTTAAGCATAAATGTTCAAGGTCATTGAAATCTAAAATATTCTTTTCTCTCTTTTTATCTTTAAATCTACTTATAAACTCTAAAGTTAATTTACTAAGCATCTTCATATAAGGATAAGAATTTTTTAATCCTTCTAATGCACCTTCAATTGGCATAGAAAAGCTATCTTCTATAAGCTTAGCAGTTTTCTTTTTTATACTATCTCTTATAGATTTAACTATTTCTAATGCATCTAAATCACTAACATTGTTTTTTCTTACAGCCTTTAGTTTACCAAAGGATATATTACTTACTTCCTTATAAATTTCTTGTAATCCATTATCTAATGAGTTCAACACTCTTTTAAACATTTCTAATTCATCAGAAAAAGTAGGAAGGTATGCTTCTAACCCTTCTGTTTCTTCAATTATTACTATTGCCTTTTCTAAGGTCTTAATATAACCATCAATTTCAATCCATATACTTTCTTTAAGTATCTGTATCCATGGTGTATTATCTAAATCCTCAATATTATTTATATTAAAGCTTTCAGCACTATCTATGAGCCACTTTTCTGGCCATGGTCCACTCATGGAAAATCTATATAAATCTAAAATTATATCTTTTAATTTATCATCATTTTTTGAAGAACTATAAGCCTCAATTAAATTCCTAAATCCCTCATCTTCACTTTCATAGTAATCTTCAAATAAATCATTTATTACTTCAAGTTTTAAAAGTGTATTTTCCGTTTCGTCAGAAATCCTGAAAGTTGGATCTAGATTAATTACGTGGTAATGATTTTTTATTATATCTAAACAGAAGGAGTGCATAGTTGTAATATTAGCTCTACTTAATAATGTAAGTTGTCTTTGTAACACTTTTGAGTTAGGATTAACTTCTAAAGCCTTAGATATTGCATCTGCAATTCTTTCTCTCATTTCAGCAGCAGCTGCTGAAGTAAATGTAACTACTAATAGCCTATCTATATCTACAGGATTCTCTTCATTTGTTATTATCCTTATAATTCTTTCTACCAATACAGCTGTTTTACCTGAACCTGCTGCAGCTGCAACTAAAAGGTTACATTCTCTAGTAGTAATAGCCTTTAATTGATCTTCAGTCCATTTTGTACTCCCCATATCCTATGCTTCTCCCCCTCTCTCAACATCATCCTTTATTAACTTCCATGCGTCATTATTATTCTTTTTTAATATTATCTTATATTTATTATTTTCAATTGAAGTATCGAATTGGCAAACTGATGAATAATCACAGTAATTACAATATGGAGTATTATTATTTTTACAAGGAGTTATCTTAATATCTCCACTTAACATTTCTTCACATAACTCTGCCATCTTGTCATTAACATATTTTCTTAATATGTTAAATTGTTCTTCTGTAACTACTGAGCTATTAGAAGAAAAATCTCCATCTTTTTTTATACTTGCTGGGATTATTAACGAATATGTTTCCATATCATTATCCATAGCCTTAACTACATCTATATTCTTTAATAATAGCCCGCTCATCTTTAACTCTTTTAATATATTTTCCTTGATTTCCTCTTCTGATAATTGCTTCTTTGACTTTATTATAGGATCGTCTATTCTAAAGTATAAAATTGCTCCTGGCATAGCTTGATTTTTTAATATAAACCTAGAATTTTTAATTAGAGCATCTAAATACACTAACAGTTGTATTTGGAGACCATAGTATACTTCTGTTAAGTTAAACTTCTTTGCTCCTGACTTATAATCAACTATCTTAATATAAGTATTCCCATCTAAATCTAGAGTATCTATTCTGTCTACTCTACCTACTAAATAAACAGTTTCCTTTGAAGGTAAAGCTATTTTTATAGGTTCACCATCCTTAAATCCACCAAATTCAAATTCATTTCTAAATATCTCAAAGCTTCCTTTTCTCATTTGCTCTGAAATTACCATAACAGATTTAGTTATAGTTCTTTTAAATCTATCAGCAAAATATCTATACTTTTTCGTACTATTTAAAATTGAATTAGCATCGCTTTCTAATTTATTATCTACTAATTCATTTACAATTACCTTGCATCTTTCTTTATTTAGCTCTGACCAAGATATTTTCTCATTTCTTATTTTATTCGTAAAATCATCTAATATATTATGCATAAAGGAACCTAAGTCAGGTGCTGAAAATTCATAAACCTTTCTATCCTTTGCCTTCAATCCATATTGAACATAATAAGAAAAGGGACATTGTGCATATTTTTCAATTCTAGAAACGTTAAATATAAGCTTTTTATTTTCAGCTTGATAAAGTCTTCTTATTTTCTCCCTAGGAACCTTTTCTACTAAGTTTGTATATGTTAATCCCTTAAACATCCTACTTGCCTTAGATTTAAACTCTTCATTTTCTTCAAACCACTTAAAGGCTTGAGCCCAATATTCATCTACTTCTTCTTTTTCGAATTCCATTCTTAAAGCAGAAATAAGCTCATTAAATGTAGGTATAGGAGCTGTTATTTTACTAAACTTATCATCATTTTGTTTTAAATTATATATTTCACTTTCCTCAACTAGCCTTGGTAAAATCTTTTTAAGCCTAGGTATTATTATAGATGGTCTTAAAGACTTTCCCCCAAAATCTGCCATAGGGAAAGTAACCATTAAGTATTCAGACGCAATAGTTAGAGCTGTATATACTATAAATTGCTCTTCAAAGGCTCTACTTTTAGTATCAGATGCTAATCTAAGTCCAAT
>JAHAIU010000003.1 GCA_018372555.1 Clostridium sp. | reverse complement strand
AAAAACGAAAATTAAAAGAACACAACATAATTACATTATTTGCCAATTTTAATAATTTTTTTGATGTTATTATATATTAAAATATAATAGATGGTGTAAATGTATACAAAGCTGAGAGGTATGGAGTGAGGAGAAGATATAAGATTCAGATTTTTAATTCGAATAATAGTATCTCCAGTAGGTATTTTTATGCTAAAAACAATAGAATTGAAAAATTAAATAAATTTATTAAGTAGTTAGACGTCTTGAAATGTAAGCAAAAATTATATTTTAGACGTCTTAAATTTTAGGAGGAGAAAAATGAAAAGGAAGAGAAGGATAATTTCAGCAATACTAACTTTATCAATGTTAGCATCAACAGGTAAAACCATATTTGCATTAGACAATAATGTAAATGACATTAAATATATAAATGATAATGACTTGCGATTATGGTATGACTCTCCAGCAGAGGATAGCTATAATGGATGGGAAAAATGGTCGCTACCTATAGGAAATGGTCATATGGGTGCAAGTATATTTGGTGGAGTAGAATATGAGAGAGTACAATTAAATGAAAAAACACTTTGGTCAGGTGGACCAAGTGAAAGCAGACCTGACTATAATGGTGGGAACATTGAGTCTAATGCAACTGTTAAAGTTGATGGAGTAGATGTTCCAATAATGAAGGCAATTCAAGATGCATTTGCTAGAGGGGATATGGCTACTGCTAATAGCTTGTGTAATAAACTAACAGGAGTTAGCGATGATGCAGGAACAAAAGGATATGGTTACTTTTTAAGTTATGGAAATATGTATTTAGATTTTAAAGATAACGTAAAAGCTAGTAATGTTAAGAATTATATACGTGACTTAGATTTATATACTGCAATTTCAAGTGTAAATTATGATTATAATAGCATTAACTATAATAGAGAATATTTTATTAGTTATCCTGACAATGTGATGGTTACAAAACTTTCTGCTAGTGAAAAAGGAAAGTTATCTTTAGATATTAGAGTGGAACCAGATAATACTAGAGGGGGAGGACCTAATACAAATAATGGGTATAGTCGTACATTTACTAAAACTGCAAAAGATGGATTAATAACTATTTCTGGTGAGTTAGATGATAATCAAATGAAGTTTAACTCTCAAACTAAAGTAATAAATAGTGGTGGTACAATTACTGATTTATCAGATGGAAAGGTAAATGTAAAAGATGCTGACGAAGTTCTTATAATAACTTCAATAGGTACAGATTATAAAAATGATTATCCTGAATATAGAACAGGAGAAAGTGATGAAGAATTAACAGTTAGGATTAATAAAAATATTGTAGAGGCAAGTAAGAAAGGGTATGAAGGACTTCTAGAGTCGCACTTATCAGATTATCAAGGTATATTTTCAAGAGTAGATTTAGATTTAGGTCAAACACCATCAAGTATGACTACTGATAAATTACTAAAAAAATATAATGATGGTACTGCACCAGAATCTGAGCAAAGAGATTTGGAGGTTATGTTGTTCCAATATGGTAGATATTTATCAATAGCTTCTTCACGTGAAGGATCATTACCATCTAATTTACAAGGAGTATGGGCAGGTGGAAATAACTCTCCATGGCATTCAGATTATCATATGAATGTTAACCTTCAAATGAATTATTGGCCATCATACTCTACAAATATGGCTGAAACAGCATTGCCATTAATTGATTATATAGAATCATTAAGAGAACCAGGTCGTGTTACGGCAGAAATTTATGCAAATATAAAAAGCACTGATGAAAATGAAGAAAATGGATTTATGGCTCATACACAAAACACTCCATTTGGATGGACAGCGCCAGGCTGGAGCTTTGACTGGGGTTGGTCACCAGCAGCAGTTCCTTGGATTTTACAAAATGTTTGGGAATATTATGAGTATACTGGTGATGTAGAATTTATGAAAAATAAGATTTATCCAATGTTAAAGGAAGAGGCTGTTTTATATGAGCAAATGTTAATTGAAGATCCTGAAACTGGTAAATTAGTTTGTTCACCAGCATATTCTCCAGAACATGGACCAAGAACTAATGGAAATACCTATGAACAATCTTTAATTTGGCAGATGTACGAAGATGTTATAACAGCAGCTAAATTAGTGGGTGAAGATCCAGAGAAAATTGCAAAATGGGAAAATATACAAAAAAATTTAAAAGGACCAATTGAAATTGGTGATAGTGGACAAATAAAAGAATGGTATGAAGAAACAACATTAGGAAGTATGGGACAAAAAGGACATAGACATATGTCTCATCTTTTAGGTTTATTTCCAGGAGATTTAATTTCTATAGAAACTCCAGAATTACTTGAATCAGCAATTGTTTCACTCAATGATCGTGGTGATGAAAGCACTGGTTGGGCAATGGGGCAAAGAATTAATACATGGGCAAGAGTAGGAGATGGAAATCGTGCTTATAGTTTAATTCGTACATTATTTAAGAGTGGTATTCTCACAAATCTTTGGGATACTCATGCACCATTCCAAATAGATGGAAATTTTGGAATGACTTCAGGAGTAGCTGAAATGCTTATACAAAGCAATATGGGATATGTTAATTTTATGGCTGCTATGCCTGATAAATGGGCAGATGGTTCTGTATCTGGCTTAGTTGCTAGAGGAAACTTTGAAATCGGTATGGAGTGGAAAGATAAGCAGGCTACTAAGTTTTCTATAACTTCAAATAATGGTGGAGAATTTATTGGAAAATATGAAAATATAGGATTATCAATTGTTAAAGATTCTAAAGGGAATTTAGTCAATTATACAGCTTTAGAAAATGAAAAAATATCTTTTGATACAGTTAAGGGTGAGACTTATACAATTACCAATATTCCAACTTCAAAATTAGATGCACCAACTAATTTAAATGCTTATAGAACAAGTGATGAAACTGTTGATTTAGAATGGGATTCTGTAGAAGGAGAAGATGTAAATTATAATGTGTATCGCCAAATAGATAAGGGAGATTTAGTACTAGTTGGTAAGAATATAGAAGCTACATCTTTAACTGATGAAAATGCTCAAGATATTCTAGGAACATTTAAATATAGTATTTCTGCAGTTATTGATGGAAGTGAAACTAAAATGTCAGATGCAGAAACTGTAAAAGATTTAAGAAATATGGCAGGATATATTGATGATCGAGATTCTCGTATAACTTATGTAGGAAACTGGGGGAACTGGTCCGAAGCAGTTAATCATGCAGGCACAGTAAAATTTTTAGAGAATCCAATTGGAAATGAAACAGCTGATCTAACTTTTGTAGGAACAGGGATAGAGGTGCTTGTAGTAACTAATGCAGATAGAGGTAAATATGAAGTGTTTATTGATGGTGTTAGTAAAGGCGAAGTTGATACTTATAGTCCATCTACAGTAAGAAAAAAAGTTATTTATTCTAATTATGATTTACCAAAAGGAAAGCATACAATTAAATTAAGAGCAACTGCAACAAAAAATCCTAGTGCAAGTAGAACAAAAGTAGAATTAGATGCATTTAAAGTTATAGATAATTCTACAGCGATAGTAACAGGTATTGATGTATCATCAAAATCAGGCATATATACTTTAAGCAAGGCTAATAGCAAACTACAAATGTTAGCTAGTGTTACTCCTGGAGATGCAACTAATAAAGAAGTATTATGGAAGGTTACAGATAGTTTAGGAAATGCAACTAATCTTGCTACTATTGATGAAGAAGGGTTGTTAACTATAAATTCAAGTAATGGAGTAGTTAAGGTTACAGCTACATCTAAAGAGAATGAAGCAATAGCAAACTCAGTAGATGTTAAAATTGCTATACCGACATCAACAAATGAAACTATTGTAGAAGATGCTGTAAACAACAATGGATGGACAAAGAATCCTAAGTTTACATGGACAGGTACTTGGTCAACATGGGCAGGAGAACCAACTAAACATCATGGTGGTACTAAGACTGAAACAGGTCTTGGAGCAGGAACAATAGGTAGTAGTATTGAATATGAATTTAATGGAACTGGAATTGAAGTTTATGTGCACAAGCATACTAATTTTGCTAGCTACGATATTTCTATTGATGGAGGAGTTACAACCAATTATTCATTAGAAGGAAATGATCAAGGACAATCACTACTTGCATCATTTGAAAATCTAGAAAATGGCGATCATACTATTAAGTTAATTTCTAAAGAACGTTCTGGTAAATACCAAGTAAATCTTGATTATTTTAAAGTATTTACACCTGAAGTAAACTCTCCATTAGATAAAAATGACTTACAAACATGTATTGAAAATAATATGAATAAAGTAGAAAAGGATTATACAGGGGAAACATGGATAGCATTTAAAGAAGCTTATAATAATGCAGTAAATATAATGAATGATGATGCTGCAAAAGTAGAGGAAATTAAATCAGCAACAAAAGCATTAAATGATGCATCTACAGCTTTAGTTGAAAAGTCAGAAACAGCACCTCCTGTAATAGGAAATGCAAAAGGAGAAGCTATAGGAATTGAATCAACTACATTAATGTTAAGATGGGATTTAGTTCAAGATTCAGTAAAATATAATGTTTATAAAGTTAATGGTTCAACTGGTGAGGAAACGTTGTTAGGGAATACTACAAATTTATACTATAGGGTAAATGAGTTGCTTCCGGAAACAGAATATGAATTTAAAATAAAGGCAGTGAACAAAAATAATATAGAGGCTGAGCTTCCAATTATTAAAGCAACAACTAAGGCTTCTTTAGATAAGGAAAGACCAAGTGATGTTAAAAACTTAAAAGTCAGTAAAAATCCAATACCAACAGCAAGGGTTTCCTGGGATAATGCAACCGATAATTTATCAGTAAAAGGTTATAAAATATATGTAAATGGAATACTTTTAGGTACAACAGTAAATACAAATTATGAATTAACTGGGTTAGAGTACGGAAAAAGTTATCTTGTTAAGGTACTAGCCTTCGATGAGGCAGGAAATGTTTCACTTAATTCTGAAGTATTAGAAATTAATGAAAATGAAGATTTACCAGAAGTTGATAAAGATGGATTAATTAAATTAATAGCTCAATCAGAGGAATTAAAAGAAGAAGATTATACAAGTGAAAGTTTTGCAAACTTTAAATCTGAATTAGATAATGCAAAAATAATATTAGGTAATGAAGGTGCAACACAAGAAGAAGTAAATGAAGCAATTAATAAATTAAATGATGCAATAACAAAACTAATTGAGAAGCCTGAAGTAGATAAAACAATGTTAAAAGTTATAATAGAATATGCTGAAGAAGTAGAAGCAAATGGAGCTCTTGAAAATGTTGTTCCAGCAGTAGTTGAAGAATTTAATGAAGCACTTGAAAATGCTAAGGATATTTTAGCTAATAAAAATTCTACAGAAGCAGAAGTAGATGAAGCTTCAAAAAGATTAGTTAATATAATTCATATGCTAGATTTCAAGAAAGGTGATAAGGGAGAGCTTAAGAAACTAGTTCAAATAATAGATGCTTTGGATGGAAGTAAATATAAAGAAGCTACTTGGACTGAACTTCAAGCAGAGCTTGAAAAAGCTAATAAAGTAATAGTAGATGAAAATGCAATGGAAGCAGAAGTAAAAGAAGCTTATAATAAATTAGTTAAAGCTTATCTTGATTTAAGATTAGTTCCAGATAAGTCTAAGCTTGAAGAATTAGTAAATAAAGCAGAAGAAATAGATACTTCTAGGTACACTAAAGAAAGTGTTAATGCCTTTAATACAAAATTAAAAGAAGCTAAAGTAGTTTTAAGTAATGAAGATGCAATTCAAGAAGAAATTAATAAGGCATCAGAAGGCTTAGAATTAGCCATAGGAAACTTGGAATTAGCACAAGGTAATGGAAATGGTAGCAATGGCAACGAAGATGGCAATGGAAATGTTGAAAAAGGGGATGCTGGAAATAGTGATAATAATAGCGGCAATAATTCAAATAAATTACCAAGTACAGGAGGAAGTTCATCAGCAACAGTAGGTTTATTTGGAGTAATAGTATCATTGATAGGTGTATTTGTGCTAAAAAGAAGGAAACAAATATAATTAAAAATTAATTAGATGTCTTTGAATGTAAATAGATAATTATCTTCAAAGACATCTTATAAATAATTGAATATAATAAAAAACAAAAGTAGTTCTAGTAGATGATTTTATATTAAAAGGAAAATAATAAAATTTATTAAATAATAGATGTCTCAAAATATAGTTAGAAAAATATATTTTGAGACATTTAATTTTTACTTTAATAATGAAACTAAAATAGATATTGATTTAATATTAATGCTAGTAATAATAAAAAGAGTATTTTAGAGTTTTACTTACAAAAATCAGTTAGCTTAGTATTGTCTTGAATGTCAACTAATGCTTCACCAAATCTTTGGAAGTGGACAACTTCTCTTTCCCTTAAAAATCCTAATATTTTTTTTATTTCAGCATCATCTGTTAAATTAAGTAGCCATTCATAAGTAGCTCTAGCCTTTTGTTCAGCGGCCATATCTTCTGTTAAGTCAGCGATTACATCACCTTTGGCTTGTATATAGGTTGCAGTCCAAGGATTACCAGTTGCATCTGTATAAAATACGGCCTTTCCATGATCGGCATAATGGCCATCTAAACCAGAAGCTTTTATATCTTCAATAGAGGCATTTTCCATAATTTGATGTACCATTGTAGCCATTACTTCCACGTGGGCAAGCTCTTCAGTGCCTATATCCGTAAGTAAAGCTCTAGATTTATTGGTTGGCATAGTATACCTTTGATCTAAATATCTAAGGGCAGCCCCTAATTCTCCATCAGGACCACCATATTGAGTGATTAAAAGTTTAGCCATTCTCAAATCCGTTGATTTTAAGTTAACTGGATGCTGTAGAGTTTTAACATAATACCACATTTATTTTACCTCCTATCATTTTCCCAAGGCCATGGTGAATTAACCCAAGCTTCAGGATTTTGAAAATAAGATCGCCCAAAGTTAGTTAAAGGGCCATATTCTTTTTCATAATCCCATATAACTTTATTAAGTTCACAAGAAATAGTTTCAAAATCTTTTGTAGCTTTTTCACAGCTTGGAAAATTATCAAGATAGAGGTTTAAATCAAGAGCATAAAATTGAAGTTTACGAATTCTATCTAAGTATTCATTTCTATCCACGCTTTTCAACCTCCTTAACATACTTAACATCGCAATAAGGACTATATAAGTCTTTGAACACAGTACCAGCGGCAAAAGCATCATCGATATTAAATAAATTTTGATAAGGCTGAAGATTAACAAATGCCTTTCCATACATATAAGGAGTGAATACCTTATAGGATTCATAACAGTTTTTACTTGGATCTTCGCAGGTAGTATTACAATATGTTTTTCCTGGATCCTTTAGACATTCTTTACACTTATCACAATTCTCATGATCACGAAATGACATAAAGACTTCCTTTCATAAAATAGCTTTGTTAATAGAATATGTATAAAAGAATTAAATGTTAAGGAAAAAACAAAAAAAGAAAAATATGAAATTAGAGGAGAGATTTATAATTTTTAATGATATTTTATTTTGATATTTTGTATGATATTATTTATATGTATGTTTCAATAAATAATATAGTTTGAGAACTTATGTTATTTTAAGTGAAAATAGTTCAGAAAGTAAATTACATTAATTGAAAGTATCAATTATTTAGTTTTTATATAAGTTGGTTTGTTAATTACCTAACTGAAATATTCAACATATAAAAAATAACTTAATAACATATAAATATTTTATTGCAACTTATATATAAATAAAATACAGAAGGTGATTAAATGAGTAGTATTGATTATAGAGGATTAACTGGAAAAGTAGTAACTAAAAAGAGTGAAGAATATAATGCTTCTATAATATGCTGGAATAGAGCAATAGAAAGATATCCATTAGTTATTGTTTATTGTTTTAACGAAGATGATGTAATAAATGCAATAAAGTGGGCTAGAGAAAATAATATAGAAATTAGAGTGAGATCAGGAGCTCATAGTTATGAGGGCTATTCAACAGGAAATGATGTGGCAATTATTGATGTGAGCAACTTAAATAAAATATATATAGATGAAGAAAAACTAATTGCTAAAATTGGTGGCGGAGTAAGAAATAGAGAAGCTTATGAAGCTTTTGGAGCTAGGGGATATGCCTTTCCAGGTGGTGGATGTCCAACAGTTGGAGTACCAGGATTAATATTAGGAGGAGGCTGGGGTTATTCATCAAGATTTTTAGGACTAGCATCTGATAGTTTACTTGAGGCAGAACTTATAGATTATAAAGGTGATAAGTTAATAGTAAATAAAGAAGAAAATAGTGAACTTTTTTGGGCACTTATGGGAAGTGGAGGATGTAATTTTGGAGTAATTACATCTATGACCATTAAAATTAAAGAAAAAGCTAATATGGGAACTTTAATATATATTAATTATCCAAGTATTTCAAAGGAAGATAATATTGAAATTATCTTAAGTCTACAAGAGTTATATAAGGTTTTAGATAGAAAAATGAATTTAAAAACAGCTATATATAATTCAAGAGAAAAAGGTAGAGGAGTAAAGATTACAGGGTTATTTTATGGTAACTCTAAGGAGGCTAAAGCAATATTAGAACCTCTTTTAAGTATTACTAATAATATAGAAATTACTATAGAAGATAAGAGTATATTAGAATGTAATAGATGGATACAAGATAGTCATCCAGATTATGAAAAGTATAAATCAACAGGAAGATTTATAAATAGAGATTACATAAAAGAAGAAATTGAAGAGCTTATAAAAATAGTTGATACTCCAGCTAAAGGGTATGACTATACAGCCATTACTTTTTATGGTGCAGGTGGAGCTATTAGAGATGTTGATAAATTGGATAGTGCTTATTATTATAGAGATGCAAACTTTATTATGGGAATTCAATCGGTTTGGGAAGTGGACAAGTATGCAGAGGAAAATAAGGAATGGGTTAATGAGAATTTTAAAACTTTAAAAGCTTTAACTAATGGATCCTTTGTAAACTTTCCTATAATTGGATTAGAAAATTATGAAGAAGAATATTACGGGAAAAATATTAAAAAGCTTAGAGAAATAAAAGCAAAATACGATCCTTATAATGTTTTTACTTACCCTCAAGTTATAAAATCAAAAGATGAAATATAAGATAAAGACAATAGGATTAAAAAGTGATATAATTGATAAGGATTATTAGATGAGGTGATAAATTGATAAGTATAGCTGGAAAAGGCTGCGAGAGACTTGTTCCTACAGAAGAGAAAAAGCCTTTAGAGGAAATAGAGCGTAGCCTTGTTAAAAAATATAGAAAACATATATGGACTAAATTTATTAAAGCGGTTAAAGACTACAATTTAGTTGAAGAAGGAGATAAAATTGCTGTAGCTATATCTGGAGGAAAAGATTCATTACTTATGGCTAAGTGTTTTCAAGAATTAAAAAAGCATGGTCAAATGAATTTTGAATTAGAATTTATAGCAATGGATCCTGGATACCATTCTCAAATCAAGGAACTTTTAATAGAAAACTGTGAACACCTAGGTATTCCAGTTCAAATATATGAAGGTAAAGTTTTTGAGGTAGTAGATAAGATGGCTAGAGACTATCCATGTTATTTATGTGCTAGGATGAGAAGAGGTTCTTTATATAATAAAGCTAAGGAACTTGGATGTAATAAGCTAGCTCTTGGTCATCATTATAATGATGTTATCGAAACAACATTACTGAATGTTTTGTATGCTGGTAATTTTAAAACTATGCTACCTAAGTTAAAGTCTGCTAATTTTCAAAATATGGAGCTTATAAGACCTCTATATTATGTAGAAGAAGATTACATAAAGAGATTTACAAATAATGCTGGAATATGGCCACTTAATTGTGCTTGCATGGTTGCAGCAGAAAAAATAGGTAATAAGAGATATGAAATTAAGGAATTAATAAAAGAACTTAAGAAAAATTTTGATGGTGTTGAAAAATCAATCTTTAAGTCAGCTGAAAATGTTAATTTAGATTCAATTCTTGGCTGGGAAAAGGATGGAATTAAAACAAAGTATCTAGAAGTTTATGATGAGGAATAATTAACGCTATATTATTTATAATAATAATGTAGCGGAGGTGATTTTATGGCGAAGAAAGGTCAAAAGGCAAGTTGGGAGAATAAAAGATACCAACCACCTAAGGCAAGTGAAGCTTCTAAAGTACCTGAAGTTAAATAAGAGTTAAGTTATTAAAAGGGCTGTTGCACAAACAGCCCAAATTAATAATTAAAAATGAAGAATTATTGATGTAATCCTTATAGAATTACTAAAATTAACTTCTTTTCAAAACTCCTTCGGGAGTTTTTTCATTAAATTTTCATTATTCATTCTTAATCTTTCATTGTGTAGAAGTATCTTTTTATATTTTATCAAAATTTAAAAATTTCTACGCACATTTTGCTTTTTTTATTAAAAAATATATGGTATATTTTATTTAAGCTTTAATGCTGAAAAATGTGAATTGGAGAAATAATATGGATAAAGATAAGTTTATTGCTATGGACCCCAATATTTTATTAAGTATGATTAATATGAAGCTTAGAGATTTCTATTCTAGCTTAGATGATTTATGTGCTGATATGGGAATAATTAAAAGTGAGTTAGAAGAAAAGCTAGAATCTATAGATTATAAATATGATAAAGAAAGAAATCAATTTAAATAAATTTTAGGAGGTATAATTTATGAAGCTAAAGAAATTTGGTAAATTAGCCGTTTTAGTTGCAGCAGGGACAGCTTTAGTAGCAACATTAATTAATGATAATAAGGAAAAATCAAAAAAAGAAGAAGTTTTAACAGATAAAGAATAAAAATTTTTCACTTAGATATAGTAAATTTTCATAAGGATAAAAGGTAGGAATAGGTATATGAGTAATGACAAGGAAGTTAAATACCTTAAATTTAAGAACAGAAAATCCTTAGTTTTTGATGAGAGTGATGAGTTTTTATCTAGGTTCAAAGAATCTTTTATAAAATCAATAAATGGACTGTTTATATTTGCAGATAGAGAAAAAGACTTGGTAATATTCTATGGAAATAATAAGAGAATCATAGGGTTTGATGATGATTTTATAGTTATGTCTTTTAAAGAGTGTATGGAGTATATCCATCCAGATTTTATTGATATATTAATTGAGGGGATTAAATGCAATTTAGAGGAAATCGAAATTAAAATAATCAATTTAAATGGGCAAGAAGTATGGATTAGTATTAAAGGACAAGGTGAAAAGAGTGAAAAAGGAAGCCTTCAAAGATTTGAGGGCTATGTACATAACGTAACTAAGGAAAAAGAAGCAAGTTTAAAATTAGAGTATATGAGTTATTATGATGAATTAACTGGCTTGATAAACAGAAAAAGATTTAAAGAAATCATAGATGAGGAACTTAGAGCGCATACATTAGTAGAAAGTAGAGGAGCTCTAATAATAATTGATATAGATAATTTTAAATTTGTTAACGATTCTTATGGGCATATTTATGGAGACTTGTTCCTAAAACGATTTTCTGAGGATTTAAAGAAAATACTTGAATCTAACTCTAATATTTGTAGATTTGGTGGAGATGAATTTTTAGTTTTCCTTACAGACATAGAAGATATTAAGGAAATTGAGGATATTGTTACAAGGATTGTAAACATATTAAAAGAACCCTATAGTATAAATGGTAAAAAAATATTTTCAACAGTAAGTATTGGCGTTTCTGTCTTTCCAGATGATGCTGAGGATTTTGAAGGTTTATTAAAGAATTCTGATGCATCTATGTATATGGCTAAAAGTAATGGTAAGAATCAGTGGCAAATGTTTAATAGTAATATATCAAGGAAAATAAATAGAATATATTCTATTCAAAAGGGACTTAGAACAACCTTAGAGAATAATGAAATGTATGTTGTATTTCAACCTAAGGTTAGACTAACTGACGATGAAGTTGATGGCTTTGAAGCTTTACTAAGATGGAGAAACGAGGAAATGGGATTTGTAACCCCAGGGGAGTTTATTCCAATTGCAGAAAGTACAAGACTTATTATTCCTATTGGAAAGTTTGTATTAAGAGAAGTATTTGCTAAAATTAAATATTTACTATCAGAAGGATATGATAATTTTAAAATAGCTGTGAATCTTTCAGAAATTCAATTAAGAGAAGGGAATTTGGTAACGTATTTTAATTCCCTAATAGAAGAGTTTCAAGTATCTCCTAAATATATTGAAATTGAAATAACTGAAAGTATGATTATGAAATCTGTGGATAGAAATATTCAGTATTTGTTAGAAATTAAAGAATTAGGAGCATCTATTGCTTTAGATGATTTTGGAACAGGATATTCATCATTAAATCATTTAACTAAATTACCTATAGATGTATTAAAAATAGATAGAAGTTTTGTAGTTGATATGACTCAAAATGATAAATCTAGGTTTATTGTAGAAAATATTATTCAACTATCTCATAAACTTGGAATAACTGTAGTTGCAGAGGGGGTTGAAGAAAAAGAGCAGGTAGATTATTTAAAGAGTATTGAATGTGATACTGTTCAGGGATATTATTATAGCAGACCAGAACATTTTGAAAATGTAATAACTATGTTAAGTAAATAGAAATGGCTGTATAGTTGATAAGGAATAAGGGCTTATAAAGGATGATAAGTAATTAAAATCTTTTATAAGCCTTAGATATGTTTAAAAGTTAGGTTTTAACCTATATTTTACAATACAACTTGGGGGGATAAGATGAAAAAAACAGTCAATTTAGTATCAGGGAATATTTTATCATCATTAATAAAACTATCATTACCTATATTAGGTACATCATTTATTCAAATGGCTTATAATATGATAGATATGATATGGGTTGGAAGAATGGGTAGTGATGCAGTTGCAGCAGTGGGAACAGCTGGTTTTTTCACTTGGTTTGGAAGTGCGTTAGTTTTTATTTCTAAAATAGGAGCTGAAATAGGTGTATCGCAAGCTATAGGTAAAAAAGATAAGGTAGAAAGAAATAAATATATTTATAATAGTTTGCTTATAAATATTATAATTGCAATTACATATACAATTATTTTAATACTTTTAAGAAATAATTTAGTTGGATTTTTTAAATTAGGTAATGAAGAAATAATTAGAATGGCTATAGAATACTTAATAGTAGTTTCATTAGGAATGATATTTAGCTTTTTAAACCCTTTATTTACAGGGATATTTAATGCTTCTGGAAGTAGTAAGGTACCATTTTTAATTAATTCTATAGGACTAGTATTTAATATAGTTTTTGACCCAATACTGATCTTTGGACTTTTCGGATTCCCAAGATTAGGTGTTATTGGAGCTGCCTTAGCTACTGTATTAGCACAAGTTATAGTTACTTTAATTTTTATAGTAGCATTTATTAAAAATGGATATAGTTTAAGTTTAAAGAATAGAAGATATATAGATAAAGCTATAATAATAAAAATATGTAAACTTGGTATTCCAATGGCTCTACAAAATTGTGGATTTTCATTTTTTGCTATGGTAATAGGAAGAGTTGTGGCTTCTTTTGGACCTGTAGCAATTGCTGTGCAGAAAGTTGGATCACAAATTGAAGCTATATCATGGATGACGGCAGAAGGATTTTCAGCTGCGTTAACAGCTTTTGTAGGACAAAACTATGGAGCAAATAAATGGGGAAGAATTTTAAAGGGATACAAGGCTACAATATTAGTAGCTAGTGTACTAGGAGTTATTTCAAGCTTATTATTAATTTTTGTAGGAAGAGAATTATTTTCTGTGTTTATTCCAGAGAAGGAAGCCATTGAGGCAGGTGCAGCTTACCTAACTATATTAGGATTTTCTCAACTATTTATGTGTATAGAAATAACTACTGCAGGTGCTTTTTCTGGATTAGGAGATACAGTTACTCCTTTTTGGGTAAGTATAATACTTACAGGTCTTAGAATACCTATAGCTATATTTTTAAGTTCATATTTAGCATTAGGATTAAATGGAGTATGGTGGAGTATTAGCGGGACTAGTATTTTAAAAGGAATAATATTAGTTGTTCTATTCTTTAGAATGGTGATTATTCCTAATAAAAATAAATTTAAAAAAAGTATTGACAATTTAGAATACAGATAATATCATATATATAAATTAACAATTAATTCCTTTGATGAGGAAGAGTAACTATTATGTAAGGTTTAAGAGAGCTGGAGATGGTGGAATTTCAGTACTGTAACAGATAGTGAATGGGCCTCTGAGGAGTAAGGCGAAATTCTTTAAAGTAGCTAAACCGTAAGTCCCACGTTATAGGGAATAGGGTATGAAGTACCTGATTAGAGAGGCTTTTTTAAGCAATTTAGGTGGCACCACGGATAATACCGTCCTATACATTTTGTATAGGGCGTTTTTTTATACTCAAAAATAGTAAGGAGCTGGTAATTATGGTATGAACTTTAGGTGATAGCAGAGATTAAAATAAATTTATTAAAAAAAGGAGAATTTAAAATGGAAAAAAATTTAAATGTTAAAAAAATGATATTAAATGCAATATTAATAGCAATAGGAGCACTATTACATCAAATTACGCCAGCTTTAGGATTACCAATGCAACCAGATTTAGCTTTAGTAATGTTATTTATAATTATTTTGATAAATAAAGATTATAAGACAACATTAATTTCAAGTATAATAATGGGGGTTATTACCGCTCTTACAACGAAATTTCCAGGAGGACAACTTCCTAATATTATAGACAAGCTGGTAACAGCACACCTAATATTCTTTACATTTAAGATAATGGGAGAAAAAGTATTAGATTTTGTTAAAATAGTAATAGCTTTAAGTTTAGGAACTGTAATAAGTGGATTAGTATTTTTAGGATCAGCTAGCATAATAGTTGGACTTCCAGGTCCTTTTGTAGTATTAGTTAGTACAGTGGTAATACCGGCAGCAATTATGAATATATTTTTAGGAATAATTTTATATAAAGCAATTGGAATAGCTTTAAAAGCAACAAGAGCAGAGATTGTTTAGGAGCAGGATGCTGTTAATTGATAATTGAAGGTGTGATTTGTATCAAATCACTAGAGAAAATGAGAAAGAGAAAAGAAAAAGGTAAGAGTTAAGAGTGAAGAAATGAAGTGTGATTTGCTTTAAGTCGATAAAATAAAAGTGAGGGCTGTTTTGTGGACAACCCTCATTAAAAAGTTTTACATTTATTTTAATTCTTAAATTTTCATTTCAATTATGCAATAGTCCCCTTAAATTAGAAAACTCCAAAAGTAGTTTTCTCCTTAATTGTGCATTAGACATTATGCATTATCAATTACAAAACCTATCGTGTTACTTTATAAATCTCAGGTGTATCTTCATTTATTGTTTTAAATTCATAGCCTTTATCTTTATAGTATTTAATTACTGAAGGAAGAGCTTTAGCTGAATTTTTATTTATAAAACCACAGTGCATTAATAGTACTATATTATTCTTAGAAGAATAAGCTTTTTTAGCTATAGTGCTTGGAGCTGAGTTATAGTTGGCTCCATCTTCACTATCTAAAGTCCAATCATATATTTTTAAATTATTATTATGGATTTCTTCAACTAATGAATTTTTCAATTTGTAGCTTCTATTATTGCATCCAAAAGGAAATCTTAAAATATTATATTTTTCACCTGTTACCTTATATATTTCATCTTGACATTTTATCATCTCATTTATAAAACCACTATTATTACAATAGAGTTTATTTCTATCATGGGAATAACTGTGCAATCCTATACTATGACCTTCATCTTTCATTCTTAGTAATATATCTTCTTGACCTTTAATTTCAGAACCTACTACAAAAAATGTAGCTTTTACATTTTCCTTTTTTAAGGTATCTAAAACATCGTTAGTCACTTTTCCACCAGGTCCATCATCAAAAGTGAGATATATTGTTTTAGCGCCAATATTATCAGATTCATCATTTACTTTTTCATTATTGGAATCATTATAAGCGAAAGCTGTTAAGCTTGGGCATATTAAACTTATACTTAAAAATAACATTATTAAAAATAAGGTCATATTTTTATTTTCTTTTTTCATAATTCACCTCCAAAGAATAACAAGCATTTATAGTATTCCTAAAAAAATATATAATAAACTCTTTATATATAAAAAATATATGATACAATTATTACTGTAATATATTGTAAAGAGGGTTTTTGGTGGTAGAAATGAAAAGAAGAAAAAAGAAGGGTTTAGTTTTTCTATTTGTATTAGTAATATCATTATATACGTTAACTAGGGTTGAAGCTAAAAATGCCTTAATAATTATAATGGCTATTATTATATTAATTTTAATATCTGACTCTCTTTATAATAGAAGAAAATATTATAAGTTACATAATTTAATAGATGTAAATAGAAGAAGATATAAATCAGCAGTGGAAGCTTTAGATGGAGCTATATGGGAATGGTCCAATAAAAATAATGAGCTTTTTATATCTGACAAGATAAAAGAAATATTAGGTATAAGCGAAAATATTAGTAGTTTTAATGAATGGTTTAGGTATATATCTGATGATGAAAGAGAAGATATAGTACTTTATATTGAAAATGTTATTGAAAATAGAAGTATAGATGATTTTATTTTAGAACCTATTTTTATAAGCGAAAGTGGGGAAAAGCTAAATATACAAATTAAAGGAAGCGGGAAAATAATTAAGGATATTTTTTATTTAACTGGATCTATTAAAAATATTACTGAAATAAAAAAGCTTCAAAAGATAAATACAAATAGAAAAGATAGAAATATATTAGCATTAGAAGTAGTAAATGATATAGTTTTTTGGTGGAATGTAAATGAAAATATTATTTCAATTGGTAATTTAATTAGAAAATACTTAGGTATTCCTGGAGATGGAGATTTGTTAATTCCATATAAGAAGTGGCAAGAATACATAAAAGAAGATGATTTAAAGGGCTATTTAGAGAAGATTAATGCTATTCTAGAATCGTCTAAAAATGAAGTCTATTCAATAGAATATAGAATAAAAGGTAATAATAATAAATATTATTGGATACAAAGTAAGGGGAAAAAAGTAGTTGAGAATGGTGGAAGTATATTTGTATATGGGACACTATCTGATATTACTGTAAGAAAAGAGAAGGAATTAGAAATAAGTTATTTAAGTTTTAATGATGATGTTACTGGAGTACCAAATAGGAGATATTTTGTTAAAGAAATAAACAATAGGTTAAAAAATTATACCAATGAAAAAATGGCAATAATATTTATTGATTTAGACAACTTTAAATATGTTAATGATACTTTTGGTCATGATATAGGTGACTCTTTATTATTTGAATTTTGTAATTGTATTAAAAATATGAATATTGATGATTCATTATTTGCCAGATATGGTGGAGATGAGTTTGTTTTATTAAAATACAGTTTAAAATCAAAAGGTGAAATAAAAGAAATCTTAAATAATATAATAAAAAATTTAAGTAAGCCTATGATTATAAAAAACAAAGAAATAGTTTGCTCTTTAAGTATTGGAGTTAGTATATATCCTGCTGATGGATTAGATATGGGAATACTTTTAAAAAGGGCAGATATGGCTATGTATTTAGCTAAAATTAATGGAAAGAATAGATATGAATTCTTTGACTCAAATATTTTAGAAATGTTAAATCGTGAATTTAATATAGAAAAAGGGTTAAGGATAGCTATTGATAATAATGAAATTAAAATATTATATCAGCCAAAGGTAAGTGTTTATAATGGAGAAGTAATAGGATTTGAATCTTTAGTTAGATGGCATAGTAATGAATTAGGTATTGTATCACCTAATGAATTTATTCCAATTGCAGAAAATTCAGGACTTATTATAACTATTGGTAAGCATATCATAGAAGAAAGTCTTAAGAAATGTAAGGAATTGTCTTTGAAAACAGATAAAAAGTTTAAAATGGCAATAAATCTTTCAGAAGTTCAAATTAGAGATGAAGAAATTGTAAAGTTTATAGATGAAACTATAAAAAAGTTAGAATTAGATGCAAGTTATGTTGAATTTGAAATAACTGAAAGCATTATAATGAAGTATCCAGAAAAAAATATAAAAACATTAGAAAAGTTAAAAAATCTTGGCGTAACTTTGGCTTTAGATGATTTTGGAACAGGGTATTCGTCTCTTAGTTATTTAAGGACACTGCCTATAGATGTATTAAAGATAGATAAAAGCTTTATAGATGGTATTCTTATTGAAGAAAAATGTGAGTATATTATAAATAGTATAATAGAATTGTCACATTATTTAAATTTAACTGTAGTTGCTGAAGGGGTAGAAACTAAGGAGCAGCTAGAGTACTTAAGTAATATCAGTTGTGATGTAATTCAAGGCTATTATTTCAGTAGACCAATTGAATTTGAGGATGCAGCTAAAATGATATTGGCTAGTTAATAAAATATTTAAATTTATCTTATATTTTAATCACAAAGTAAATGTGGAAATCGTATTATGTAACTATATTGGACTTTGGAGGTTAAAATGAAAATAGTAATTGATGATCAATATCAAAGTGATGAAAATGGAAATAGCCAATATACTATAGATGAAAATGGTAATGTTAATTTATTTATTAAAGTAGATGAGGATATTAATGGTGAAAGCGGCATTAATACTGGAGGCACCATTAATGCTGGTAAAATAATTAATGATGACAACATAATTAACATAGCAGAAGAAGAGAATATTGCTCAAAGTGACTTTAAGGAAGAAGATATCAGTGAAGAAGTAGAAGAAGAATTTTATGAAGATGTAAATGATGGAGTAGAGGAAGTCTCTAAAACTTATAATGAAGAAAAATTTTTAGAGGAAAGATATAAAGGATATAATAGTGTTTATTCTGAAATAGAAAGTTCTTTAGAAGAAAAGTATGGTAAGAAGGAAGCTACTGAGGGAAAAGGAGAAATTATAGTATTATCAAAATTAGGGTCTAAAGAAGGAGTAGAGCTAAAAGGAGCTAGAATAAATCTTTATATTTTAAATGGAGTTTCTCCAAGATTATTTGATTCAAAATTTACAGATGCTAAAGGAATAGCAGAATTTAAAAATCTTCCTAATGGATCCTTTAGGGTTATTTCAATTGTAGATAGAAGATTTTTTGAAAAGCCAGTATATTATAATTGGAATGAAGTAACTATTGATAAGAATAATAAACGAACCAATATTTGTGTAGTTAATAAAATTAAACAAGGATATTATAGAAGATAGTTTTTTGGAGATTTTATAAAGTAAGAATTACTTATAAAATCTCCTTTTATGTTAAAATAGTATAGAAGAATAGTTACTAAGGAGAGATACATATGATAATTAGAATTAAATATTTTGAGAATGCAACTAGATTAAATAAGATATCTAAAGGTGATTGGATAGATGTATATGCTAATAAGGATATGTTTATAAAAGAAGGGGAAAGAGCAATGATACCTTTAGGATTTGCACTTGAACTTCCAAGTGGGTGGGAAGGTCATCTTGCACCAAGAAGTTCTACATTTAAAACTTGGGGAATAATACAAACAAATAGCATAGGGGTAGTAGATTCAAGCTATATAGGTGATAATGATCAATGGCATATTCCTGTATTCTGCTTACAAGGAAAGAATGAAGAAAATGGAGTAAAAGGTACTTTTATTGAAAAAGGAGATAAAATTGCTCAGTTTAGAATTATGGAAGTAATGCCGGCTATAGAATTTGAAGAAGTAGAAACCTTTGGTAATGCAGATAGAGGTGGATTTGGATCTACAGGAAAGAAATAATTAATATTGACTTTGAGCAAAAAATTAATAGTTTTATATTAAATAATTAAAAAAATAAGAAGGAGCTGTCGCACAATGAAAAACTAAGAATTAATAATGAAAAATTAATTCTTAATTTAGGCTGTTTGTGCGACAGCTCTTTCTTTAGTATTAGAATTTTAGAGAAATAGTAAATTATTCATTTGCGATGTCTTCAATAGCACAATTTTCCCATTCTTCATATAAAGAAGAGATTTTGTCTTCTAAGTTTTTAATTTCCTTGCTTATTTTTTCACTTTCCACAGGATTTGAATAAACTTCTTCTAAACAAAGTTTTTCTTGAAGGGCTAGTAAATTATTTTCTTCTTTAGCTATTTCATCTTCAAGCTTTTTAAATCTTAGTTTCATAGCTTTTTCTTCTTTTTCAATCTCTTTTTTCTTTCTTTTCTCTTCTTTTATCTGAGTCTTTGTTTTTCCTTTAGCTATTTCCTCCATAGCTTCAAATCTATTTGGATTAATTTTCTTTTCTTGATAATAACTGTAATTACCAAGGTATTCATTAATTCCATTTTTATTAAGTTCAAGGATTCTATTAACTACTTTATTTAAAAAGTATCTATCGTGAGATATTACCATTAAGGTTCCATCATAAGTTAAAAGTGCATCTTCTAAAGCTTCTCTAGACATAATATCTAAGTGATTTGTAGGCTCATCTAGTAATAAAAAGTTTGATTTAGAAATCATAAGCTTTAGCAAATTTATTCTACATTTTTCTCCACCACTTAAAGTGTTTATTACTTTGAAAACATCGTCACCGGTAAATAAGAAAGAAGCAAGATATCCTCTAAGTTTAGTAGTAGTTAAATTAGGAAACTCATCCCATATTTCATCTATTATAGTTTTATTTAAGTTTAAGTTAGATTGTTCTTGGTCATAATATCCAAGGTTAACGTTGGTACCTAAAATAACTTTACCGGCATCAGATTTAATATTACCTAAGATAATATTAAATAAAGTAGTTTTACCACCACCATTTTCACCTATTAATGCAACTTTTTCTCCTCTTTTTAAATCTAAAGAAAGATTATTAAAAAGCGTTTTATCATCATAGCTTTTTGATAATTCTTCAATATGAAGTACATCATGTCCGCTTTTTACTGAAGTTTCAAAATTAATTTTAGATGCATCTTTTTCTCTGTCTGGAGCATCTAGTTTTTCCATTTTATCTAAAGCCTTTTCTCTACTTTCAGCAGCTCTAATACTTTTTTCTCTATTAAAGCTTCTAAATTTTTCTATAATAGCTTTTTGTCTTTTGATTTCTGCTTGCTGAAGATTATATGCTTTTAATTGAGTTTCATAGTTTTTCTTTCTTTGTTCAATATACTTTGTGTATGGTACGTTATAACAATTTACATGTCCATTAATTACCTCAAAGGTATTGTTAGTTACTGCATCTAAGAAGAACCTATCATGGGAAATTATAAGAACTGTTCCCTTATAATTTTTTAGATAATCTTCAAGCCATTCAATAGCCTCTAAATCTAAGTGGTTTGTAGGCTCATCTAAAAGAATAATATCAGGTTTCTTAAGTAGTAGCTTACATAGGGCCACTCTTGTTTTTTGACCTCCACTTAAAGTATTTATAATATTATTAAAGTTATCTTCCATAAAGCCAAGACCTTTTAATACCCTGGAGATTTCTCCTTTATATGTATAACCACCTTTATGAGAATAAAGATCTTGAAGTGTAGTATAATCCTTAATTGCTTTTTCATGTGAAGCAGCATTTTCCTCAGTATAAGGCTCAGCCATTTTACCTTCAAGGATATGTAGTTTTTCCTCTATATCTAATAGATCTTTAAAAACTAAGTTCATTTCATCATAAATAGTGTTTTCCATATCTAAATCTACATGCTGAGTTAAATAGCCGATAGTTCTATTCTTATCTATAAAAATTTCACCACTATCTTGTGATAATTCCTTAGTTATTATTTTAAAAAGGGTAGATTTTCCTTCTCCATTACTACCAATAATTCCAACTTTATCACCTTCATTTATTGAAAAAGTAATATTTTTTAATACTTCCTGAATTCCATAGCTTTTCGATATATCTCTGCAACTTAAAACTATCATAATGGTCCTCCAATTTATTTTAACTATATTTAAATTACGTAAATCACAAAATTAACAATATTATTATACTCTAAGGCACTTACCTAAGCAAATAGAAGGGATTAAAAAATGAAAAAATGAAAGAATAAAGAAATAAATGAATTGAAGAATTTGGAATTAGTGAAGAGTTAAGAGGAAAAAGTGAAAAAGTAGGGAAAACTAAGAATTAAAAGTGAAGAGATAAGGAAAAAACTCAGCTGAAGCTGAGTTTTGAAAACTATATTTTAAATAATTCGTACAGAATTATTATCTTAATTTTATATTCTATATTATAAATTTCACATTATTTATTACGCATTATTAAAAGTTTTGAATTTTGGAAGATGATTATCAATAACTAAAGAAGGAGTTCCAGATATTAATGGTGCAAAATATTCATAAGCTTCTTCTTTAATATTGTTTCCTCTTTCATTTATTAATTCTTTAGGGAAATACTTTACGTTGTTTGCTATTTTGTTTGCCTCAACTAAAATATGAGAAGTTTTATATGGAGAGTTTGATTCTCTTTTAATAGCAACCATATATCCACTATTACCTTCTAAAGCAAATTTTAAAGCTGAATAACCAACTTCAAATGCTTCTTTTAGATCTATATCAGAAGCACAGTGGATAGCACATCTTTGTAGCACTCCAAGTTCTAAAGACTTAACTCTATTAGTAATACCTGATGATATAATTAGATTTTTTAAATAATTACCTACACCACCTAATTGAGCATGTCCAAATTTATCGTGCGCTTGTTTCTTTGTTTCTGAGATAAACTTGCCTTCTGCATTTCTTATTCCTTCAGAAACCACTATAAATACTTTATTATTTTCTATAAATTTATTTTTAACATCTTCTAAAAAGTTATCTTCATCAAAAACAGTTTCAGGCAAGTAAATAAAGTCTGCTACTTGTTTATTATCAATTCTAGCAAGACAAGCTGCTGCAGCTAGCCAACCAGTATCTCTTCCCATAGTTTCTAGTATAAAAATCCCGTTATTTATGTAAACTGATGAATCTAAGTATGTTTCCATAGTAGTTGTTGCAATAAACTTAGCTGCACTACCAAAGCCTGGAGTATGATCTGTATGCATTAAATCATTATCTATAGTTTTAGGGATTCCTATAAATTTTATATCTATTCCAGTCTTTTTAGCATAATCACCTAGTTTAGAAATAGTATCCATTGAGTCATTTCCGCCAACATAAAAGAAAGCTTTTATATCATTAGCTTTTAATATGTCTAATAGCATATCATATTCACTTGATGATTCTTCTAATTTCTTCATTTTATATCTACATGAACCTAAACCGGAAGATGGGGTATATCTAAAGGTGTTAAGTTCAGCTTCGGAAAAAGCGCTTAATTCCATAATATTTCCATTTAAAATTCCTTCTATTCCATTTAAACCAGCATATACTTTATCGAAGGCTTTTATATCCTTATTAGCTTGAACTAAACCTACTACGCTAGAATTTATTACAGAAGTTGGACCACCAGATTGAGCAATAATACAATTTGACATTAATTTACTCTCCTTTATCTTAAAAATAATGATTAAAACATTATATGTGATATACTTTTTAAAATATCATATACTCTATTTAATAATATACAATATATTTTAGGTTAAATAAAGTACTTTATTGAAAATTAATATATAAAAATTAAGTTTAAAACTAATTAATTTAATAATGAAAAAGGGGTTTTTATATGGAATTAAAAGATATTTCTCTAATTGGTATAGCATTAGCTATGGATGCGCTAGGAATTACAATAAGTTTGGGGATAAATCCGAGTTTAGTAAAGAAAAATAAAATAAAATTTATACTATCCTTTGCTTTCTTTCAATTTTTCTTTCTGTTCTTAGGTGGATTAGCTGGAAATTTATTTGATACATATATAGTTTCTATTCCGAGTATTATAGGTGGAGTAATAATAACTGTAATAGGAATTATAATGATGATTGCAGCCTTTAAAAATAATGAAAAAGAAGACTCCATTTTAATTAATAAGTCTATGTATATGCTACTTGGAATGTCAGTTAGTATTGATGCCTTAGTATTAGGATTTACAGCCTTTTATGAGGAGAGTATTATTTTATTATCTTTAGATGGAATTTTAGTAGGATTAATTACATTATTAATTTGTACAACAGGCTTCTTTTTATGTAGATATGTTAGAAAGATAAGCTTTATATATAAGTATGCAGACTTACTTGGTGGATTAATATTATTAATATTAGGAATAGAAATGATATTTTTTAATATTTAATATCATTGAATCTAGTGGTATAATAATGTTAATATAGAGCTATATAGCACGTTAGGAGAAGAAAATGAGCTGGGAAATTTATTTTAGAGAAAATGGTATTAGAGTTACTGCAGGAAGAATTTCAATACTAAATATAATAGAAGGTTCTGAAAAGGGACTTTCAGCTGAAAATATATATGATGAATGCAAAAAGAAAAATAATAACTTAAATTTAAGTACGGTATATAGAACCTTAGAGTTATTAGAAGAAAAAGATGTTATTAAAAAAATAAGCATTGATGGACCATCTTTATATATATTAAAAAGGGAGAAACATAAGCATATTTTAGAATGTGATGTATGTCATAAGTGTGTTGAAATACCTTGTCCTATGGAAGAAATAGAAGAAGCAATTAAGGCAAAGGTTGGATTTAGTTTAACTCAGCATAAGCTTGAGTTAAATGGAATTTGCGACCAATGCAAGAAGAATAAATAATGAAGAATTGAGGAAAAAACTACTTAGGGAGTTTTGGAGATTTATCATTTTAGTAATTCCTGAGGAGTTACACCTATAATTATCAATTAATCATTATAAGTTATCCATTAAAAAACAGCTACTAGAGAGTAGCTGTTTTTTTGTTATTTGCTAATAAATCTTTCAAATACAATTGTTAATATTAAAGTGAATACAGATGTTAGTGCTATGGTACCACCAGGAGCACTATTAATATAGTATGAAAGGACAAGCCCTACCATAATATCAAATATTCCAAAGCATATTGCTGTTAAAAGAGTAGTTTTAAAGCCTTTCTTTAATTGCATTGCAGTTGCAACAGGAACTATCATTACAGAGGATATAACTAGTATCCCCATAACCCTTATTGACATAGATATAGTTGCACCAACTAATATAGTAAATATATAATTTATAAGTTTTACTTTGATACCAGAAGTCTTTGCACCTTCTTCATCAAATGTAATATAAACAAGTTTATTATATAAAAATAGTAGCGTTAATAAGCATATAATTCCAACTATAAGTATTAATATAATATCTTCCCTTGATACAGTTAATATGCTTCCAAATAAAAATGAATTAACTTTAGCAGAAGCTTTTCCGCTACTAATAAGAATAATAGCAATACCTAAGCTAAATGTTAAAACAAGACTCATAACTAGTTCAGCATATTTTTTATAATAGTCTCTTAAAAGCTCAATAATTATTGCGCATAAAGTCGTAAATAAAAATGCTGTTATTAAAGGATTTATTCCAATTACTAATCCAATTGCAACTCCAGCAAAGGAAGAATGGGATAAAGTATCTCCAATCATAGAATATCTTCTAAGGACTAAGAAAAGTCCTATAAATGGACAAAGAATCGAAATGATAAGTCCGGCCATAAAAGCATTTTGCATAAAATCTAATTGTAACATAAAATCTAACCTTCCTAATAAACCTTATTTATAAACCTTTTTTATATTCTTCTGTAGTGTATAAATAAGCTTTTCCATCTTCAATCTTAAGAATATGAGTAGAGTTATTTAAAGCTATATCAATATTATGTTCTATTGAAATAATAGTTTTTTTCTCTTCCTTATTTAACTTACATAAAATATCATAAATTTCTTTTTGATTATTTGAATCTACACCTGTTGATGGTTCATCTAAGATAATAATATCAGGATTACCCATTAAAGCTCTAGCTATTAAAATTCTTTGCTGTTGGCCACCAGATAGCATTCCAAGTAATCTATTTTCATATTCTCCCATATTTACAGTATTCAAAACAGAAGAAGTATCTATACTATTATTGTTTAATGTTTTTTTGTGACAACTTAAAACTTCTTTAACTGTAATAGGAAATTGTGAATTAAATGAATCTAATCTTTGAGGAACATAGCCAATGGATTTAGAGTTTACAGTGATTTCACCACTAGTAGGTTTTAATAAGCCAAGTATTAGCTTTATTAATGTAGTTTTACAACTACCATTTTCACCTATAACAGATAAATAGCTACCTTCTTCAATTTTTAAATTTATATTATCAAGATTGAATGGTTTTTTATTTGTATATGAAAAACATAAGTTTTTTATTTCTATCATTTAATCAGCTCCTAAGTATATATGTTTCAATAAATAATCTACATCTTGAGTAATTACTTTATCTTTAGTGAAAAATAGTTTTGAGAGTAAATTACATCAATTGAAAGCGTATAGTTTTAATTTTTATATAAGTTGTTTGTACAATTTTCTAACTAAAATATTTTGAGTATAAAATATAACTGAATAAAATGCAAAAACTTTATTACAACATATATAATCTAAAATTAATTATATATGATTTTGCAAATGATTTGCAAGAAATTTTTAATTACAATATTAAATTGTGTATAAATAATAGATTAAATGCCTATATTGCTTTATAATAAGGATAAAATATATAATAAAGTAAACAATACTTTTAATACTTACGAAGAGGTGGAGGAATAAAATGGATTTTTCTAGTTTAGTACTAATGGAAAAGGATAGAGAAACGGGATTTATATCAAAGGAACTTGGTAGCTTTCAAGTATCAGAAGGAGCTTTGTATGTAAAAAAACTTTTTGTTATAGATGAAATTGTTAATCTTTATTTTGATACAAATAAAGATGTAGAAGAATGGGAATACTCAGCTATATATGATGTTTTTAATTATGAAGCGTTTTCTAAGGAAGAATTTGATATTGAAGATATGTTAGATGAATATAATCCTACATTTTTAATAAAATTTAAATATGTAGATGATTATGGATTTATGAAGGAAAGATTAACTAGATGTGTTGAGTTAATTGAAGATACTTTAGAAGAAGCATTTAAGAATATAGAAGGAAAGAAGGAAGAATATATTTAGAAAGGAGTGCCTAAATTTAGGCGGAGATAATGAGTAAAGGAAAGGTATTAAAGAAAAGAGAAGAGATTAATGAAGAATATAAGTGGAAGGTAAACAAAATATTTTCTACTGATGAGGAATGGGAAAAAGCCTTTGAAAGTTTAAAAAAAGAAGCACCAACTTTGAAATCCTTTGAAGGAAAGCTTAATAATAAGGATTCTATTAAAGAGTTCTTAGATAAATATGTTGAACTAGGAAAGAAGGCAGAAACTATATATGTATATGCTCACTTAAGATCAGATGAAGATACTTCTAATGGTAAGTATCAAGGAATGATGAATAAGGTAGATGCATATATGGCTGAATTTTCATCTTTCACAGCATATTTTGTTCCAGAAATATTAGAACAAGATGAAAGTAAAATAAGAGATATAATTAATAATAATGAAGAATTAAAACTTTATAGTTTTATGTTTGAAGGTATCTTAAAGGAAAAGCCACATATATTAAGCAAATCAGAAGAGGAGCTTTTAGCATCTGCTTCAGACTGCTTGGATGCACCTTCTGCAATTCATAATATGTTAACTAATGCAGATTTGAAATTTGGAGACATAGTTGATGAAGATGGAGAGAAGGTTGAACTTACTGAAGGAAATTATTCTACATTTATAAAGAGTAAGGATAGAAATGTAAGAAAAACAGCCTTTGAAACTTTATTTAATAAATATAAAGAGTTTGAAAATACTTTAGCTACTACTTTAAGTAGTTCAATTAAGAGCTATAACTTTAGTTCTAAGATAAGAAGGTATAATTCAGCTTTAGAAGCTTCATTAAAGCCTAATGATATACCAGTTGAAGTATATAAAAATGCAGTTAAGACTATAAATGACAATATTAAATCACTTCATAGATATGTAGGAATGAAAAAGAAGCTTTTAGGATTACATGAAATGCATATGTATGATCTTTATATTCCAGTAATTGAAATAGAAAAAGATCATATAGAATTTGATAGAGGGGTAGATATGATTCTTGAAGGGTTAAAACCTTTAGGAGAAGAATACTTATCTGTATTTAAATCAGGAATAAATGATGGTTGGATAGATATTTACCAAAATAAAGGCAAGAGAGGCGGCGCTTACTCTTGGGGTGGATATGAAACTATGCCTTATGTATTATTAAATTATAATTATACATTAAATGATGTATCAACTTTAGCTCATGAAATGGGTCACTCTATTCATTCATACTACTCAAGAAAAGAGCAACCTTATATATATGCAGGTTATACAATTTTCTGCGCTGAAGTAGCATCTACTACTAATGAAGCATTATTAATTCATTATTTAATAGAAAAAGAAGAAGATAAGAAGAAAAAATTATTCTTAATTAATCAAGAATTAGAGCAAATAAGAACTACTGTATTTAGACAATTAATGTTTGCTGAATTTGAATTATATACTCATGAATCTTTAGAAAAGGAAATTCCTTTAACAGCAGAAGATTACAATAAAGCTTGGCATGATTTAAATGTAAAATACTTTGGACCAGAAATGATAGTAGATAATGAGATAGATATTGAATGGTCTAGAATTCCTCACTTCTATTCAGATTTCTATGTATATCAATATGCAACTGGATATGCTGCAGCTTCAGCTTTTGCAAAATCTATATTAGAAGGAAAAGAAGAAGCAGTGCCTAAGTATCTTAAGTTCTTAAAGAGTGGTGGAAGTGATTACCCAATAGAAATTCTTAAGGCTTCAGGAGTAGATATGACTACATCAAAACCTTTAGAAGCAACTATTGAAAGATTTAATGAACTTTTAGATATGCTTGAAGAAGAAATAAACAAATAAGTATTCATTGTTTAATATAAAATTGTTAATTGGGCTGTCTTAAGACAGCCCAATTGTAATTAAGAGTTAATAAAATCTTTATTAGTAACTCCGAAGGAGTTACATCCTTAATTGTCAATTGTTAATTGTTAATTTTTCATTGAAAAACGGGGGTGGTTTACTTGAAAAAATTTGAGAAGGTATTTTTCAATATTTTAACGAAAGAGCTTAAATTTTATATGAAGAATTACTATAGTAATTTTCATAGTGAAGATAAGTGGGTTGGTTTATTAAATTTAGAGGATACCTATGTAGCTGTAGCTGTGACTTTGGATAAAGATGAAGAAATAACTTATAAAGAAGTTAAAGATTATTTAGAAGGTTCCTTAGATAAGCCATTTATTATCAATCTTATAGTATTAAATGAAGGTGATTATCTAGGATATTATCACAATAGTGGTGGTTATTATAATAAACTTGTATTTTCACTAAGTGAAAGAAAAGCTATTTATTGTAGTGAAGGCTCTAAAGTGTTTTTGCAAGTTTTAGAATATATGAATAAATTAGATAGTAAGAAAAAAATTGATTTTAAGGAATATAAAATAACCTATATTCTTATAATTATTAATATATTAGTTTTTTTAATAGAAGCATTTTTATCCAGAAATATATTTGATATAGATTTTTATACTTTAGTCTATATGGGAGCAAAGGTTAATGTTCTTATAGATTATGGTGAGGTGTATAGATTATTAACAGCAGCATTTTTACATGGTGGACTTATGCATATATTATTTAATATGGGAGCTTTAAATATTATAGGTAAAGAAGTAGAAACTATTTATGGAGCTAAAAAATATTTAGCTATTTATTTCTTATCAGCCATTGGCGGCAATATATTTAGCTATATATTGAGTCCCAATAGCATATCAGTAGGAGCTTCAGGTGCTGTTTTTGGTTTATTAGGAGCAATGCTGGTTTTTGGTATTAAGGAAAGAAAAAGGATAGGAAAAAGATATGCTAAAAATATAATTGAAACTATAGCAATAAATGTAGTAATTGGACTAACTATACCTAATATAGATAACTTCGGTCATTTAGGAGGTTTAGTTTTTGGAGGGATACTAGCATTTATATTAAGTATTAAAAAGCAAAAATAAAGGCAATTTAGGAGTGATAGTATGGATAAAAAGAAATTAAATAAAGAGTTAATTATAGCAGAATTATTTACCTTATTATTAACTATTTCTGCTTTTTATGATTTTTTCTATAAAGATGGAGAAAAGTTATTTAGAATTATATTAAATTTTCTTACTGTAGCAGGGGTATATTTACTATATATTAAGAGCTTTTTAAAGGGCTGCAAAATAATCTATTACATAAATATGACTTTTGTATTTTTATCAATGTATTTAGCTAGCATAATTGGCTTCTATTCTATAGAAAATTACGATAAGTTCTTACACCTTTTATCAGGTTCAGTAATTGCAATAATAGGATATATATTATTTTTGTATTTAACTAATGAAAAATCTAGATCTGAAATGCACCCATTAACTGCAGTTATATTTGTTGCATTATTTGCTACAGCAGCTGCGGGAGCTTGGGAAATTTGGGAGTTTACAACAGATTCGCTATTTGGTTTATCAGCTCAAAATGGAAGTTTAACTGATACCATGTGGGATATAATATCTGGAACTGCTGTAGGTATAGTAACATCAATTCCTATATATTTACATAGCAAGGGTAAGAATATAAAAATTATAGATAAGATAGTTGAAGATATTGAAAAAAATAAGTAATTAAATGGTAAATAATAACACAATTAATAATATTAATTATCGATTGTTCTAAAAAATGTAAAACTAATAAAAAATGGCCCTATTTAAATTTGTATATATCTATGAAAAGGTGTATAATTTTAACGAATTAATAAAATTTTATAATGTTTTAAAAAAATATAGTAAAAAAAACATTGATATTGTATGATATATATTATTGTAGTTTAAGGAGTTGGGGTCAATGTTAGGAAAAGATTATGTAAATAAGGTTTTAGAAGAAGTTTCCAAGAGAAATAATGGAGAAAAAGAGTTTTTAGATGCTGTTACTGAAGTATTAAATTCACTAGTGCCAGTATTTGATAAGCACCCAGAATATATTGAAGAAGGAATATTAGAAAGAATAGTAGAACCGGAAAGACAAATATTCTTTAGAGTTCCATGGGTTGATGATAATGGTAATGTACAAGTTAATAGAGGTTTTAGAGTGCAATTTAACAGTGCTATAGGACCATATAAGGGAGGACTTAGATTCCATCCATCAGTTAACCAAAGTATTATCAAATTCTTAGGATTTGAACAAATATTTAAAAATTCATTAACTGGTTTACCAATAGGTGGAGGTAAAGGTGGATCTGACTTTGATCCTAAAGGGAAATCTGATAGAGAAGTAATGAGATTTTGCCAAAGCTTTATGGCTGAACTATGTAAACATATTGGCTTAGACACTGACGTACCTGCTGGAGATATTGGAGTAGGTGGAAGAGAAATTGGTTATATGTATGGATATTACAAAAAGATTAGAAATGCAAATGATCAAGGGGTTTTAACAGGGAAAGGATTAACTTATGGTGGAAGCTTAACTAGAACTGAAGCTACTGGATATGGAATAGTTTACTTCACTGAAGAGATGTTAAATGATAATAATTCAAGCTTTAAAGATAAGACTGTAGTTATTTCAGGATCAGGAAATGTTGCAATTTATGCATGTAAAAAAGCTACTGAACTTGGAGCAAAGGTAGTTGCATTAAGCGATTCTAATGGATATATTTATGATGAAAATGGAATTAACTTAGATGTAGTTAAGGAAATTAAAGAAGTTAAAAGAGGAAGAATAAAGGAATATTTAGATAAAGTTCCAACTGCAAAATATGTAGAAGGATGTAGAGGGATATGGGGAATTAAGTGTGATATAGCATTACCTTGTGCAACTCAAGGTGAAATAGATATAGAATCAGCTAAAATCTTAATTGATAATGGAGTTAAGGTTGTTTCTGAAGGTGCTAATATGCCAACATCACTAGATGCTATTGAAGAATTACAAAAAGCAGGAGTATTATTTGGACCTGCTAAAGCAGCAAATGCAGGTGGAGTTGCTTGCTCTGCATTAGAAATGTCTCAAAACAGTATGAGATTATCTTGGACATTTGAGGAAGTGGATGCAAAGCTAAAAGATATAATGGTTAATATCTATAAGAACTCTAAGAATGCTGCAGAAGAATATGGTGTTTCAGGAAACATATTAATGGGAGCTAATATAGCAGGTTTTGCTAAAGTAGCAGAAGCTATGATGTCACAAGGTATAGTATAATAGTATTAATCTCAATAATAGCAACCCCTATTTTGAGTTTATTAATAGGAATCTCTAGATTAATTAAATTTTTTATTTTAATCTAGAGATTTCTTTTTTGTGTTAAAAATATAAAAAAGGAGGAAATCATTACATTCCTAAATTATTTATATCTTAATCTATGTAGGAAAGAATAATAAATGAAGAGTAAATTGTAATATGGCAATATTAATGAAATTTTAAGATTTCAACTCTTGATTTTTTACTCCTATTGGCATATATTTAATAAAGATGTCTAAGACAAAGTTTTATACTAGTAATATAAGGAAATATCCTTTATTTAAAGGAGTGAGTGAAATGGGAGATATTATTTTAAATGTAACAGCAGTATTTCAATTAACCGTTTTTGCAATTATGATGTATTATTTTATATTAGCTTTCTTTGGACTTAAGAGAAAGCACGAAAAGAAAAATTACACTCCTACTAAGAAGTTTGCTATGATAGTAGCAGCTCATAATGAGGAAGTAGTAATAGGTAGATTAATTGAAAGTATGCTTCATCAAGATTATCCTAGAGAACTTTTTGATATCTTTGTAATTGCAGATAACTGTACTGATAACACTGCAAAAGAAGCAAGAAAACATGGTGTATATGTTTATGAAAGATTTAACAAGGATGATAAAGGAAAAGGATATGCACTTGAATGGATGTTTGATAAAATATTCAAAATGCAAAAAAAATATGATGCAGTAGCAATTTTTGATGCTGATAATTTAGTTTCAAAAAATTGGTGTAAAGAAATTAACTCTAAGATGCTTGAAGGCTACAAAGTAGTACAAGGATACATAGATAGTAAGAATCCAAATGATTCTTGGATAGCTGCATCTTATTCAATAGCTTTCTGGACTCAAAACAGAATGTATCAATTAGCTAGAGCTAATGTTGGACTATCTAACCAAATTGGTGGTACTGGCTTTGCAATTGACATTGATATGTTAAAGGAATTAGGATGGGGAGCTACTTGTTTAACAGAGGATTTAGAATTTAGTTGTAAACTAATTTTAAATGGTGAAAAAGTAGGTTGGGCACATGACGCTATAATTTATGATGAAAAACCATTAACATTAAAGCAATCTTGGGTTCAAAGAAGAAGATGGATGCAAGGTTTTACAGATGTAGCAACAAGATATTTCTTTAAGCTTATTAAGAAAGGCATAAAGGAAAGAAAGTGGTTTGTAATAGACTGTGCTCTATATTCAATACAGCCATTCTTTACGTTAATGATGGGTATTTCACTAGTTTTAAGTTTTATTCAAAGTAATACTAGTGGTGTTAATATATACTTAGTAAGTTACTTAGTTGGTGATGTTTTCTTTAAAATTATAGGTGTTATGCAATTCTTAATAACTCCTTTAATACTTATGTTAGATAAGAAGATATCAGCAGGACTTTTAGTTGCATTAACTTTCTACTCATCAAATGTATTTGTTATTCCTGCTATTTCAGCGAAATTGGATAATTATGCGCAAATACTTTTAATGACAATAGGATTTAACCTATTCTTTTTACTAGCAGTAATGTTGTTTCTTGGAAAGAAAAAGTTTATTATGTTCTTTAGATTTTTATTATATTCTCTATATACATTAACTTGGATACCAATAACTATTCAAGGTATGTTAAAGAAGAACAATAAGGAATGGAATCCTACTAAGCATGTAAGAAATGTAGAAATTTTTGATGTTCAGTAATTATAAAAGCCTAGCGTAAGCTAAGGCTTTTTTTATTCCTTATAGTTAATTTAAGATATAATTGAAGAAAAACAAATTACGAACATTAGTTTGACATTTTTATAATAAACATTTATATTTTTATTTGTAGTTTAATTATGATAAAATTATAAAGATTAAATTTTTAACATAGAATACACTGGTAATATTGCATAATGAGTATTTAGGAATGGATAATTAAAATTTTTAATTATTATGTTTGTGCAATAACCATTTAATTTATAAAAAATCGGAGGTTTGTATGAGTACTGAGATAATGAAGGGATATGACGTTACAGATTTAACTTCCTTAGAAAAGCTTGAACCAGTTAGAGTAAGACCAGGGATGTATATTGGTTCTACAGGGAGCAAGGGATTACATCATTGCATATGGGAAGTTTTAGATAATGCTATAGATGAAATATCAAATGGTTATGGAGATAAAGCTACAATAATTATAAATAGAGATAAAAGTGTAACTGTAATAGATAATGGAAGAGGTATTCCAACAGGTATTCATCCAATTAAGAAAAAATCAGGAGTTGAGATGGTCTTTACAGAACTTCATACTGGAGGGAAGTTTAATAATAAAAATTATAAAACTTCTGGAGGTCTTCATGGTGTTGGAGCTGCAGTAGTAAATGCATTATCTTCTTGGCTCGAAGTTGAAGTTCATCAAAATGGAAATATATATAAACAAAGATTTGAACATGCATATGACAAAGAACTTAAAAGAATAATGCCTGGAACACCAGTAACTAAGCTTGATATTGTTGGGAAAAGCAAGGAAACAGGAACTAAAGTTACTTTTATGCCAGATAAAGAAGTATTTTCAAGTATAGATTTTAAAGTTGATATTATAGATGAAAGATTACAAGAGTTAGCCTTTCAAAATAAAGGGATTCATTTAGAACTTATAGATTTAAGGAGAGAAGAAGAATTTAGAAAAGAATACTATTCTGAAAGAGGACTTTTAGATTTTATTGAATATTTAAATGAAAGTAAAACTGTATTACATCAAGTGCCAATATATTTTGAAGGTGAAAAAACAGTGAATAATATACAAATGTTTGGTGAAGTATGTATTCAATTTACTGACTCCTCTACAGAGAATATAGCAAGCTATGTAAATAATATTCCTACTACAGAAGCTGGAACTCATGAAACAGGATTTAAGACAGGAATGACAAGAGCTTTTAAAGAAGGTGCAAAGAAACTTGGATTATTAAAAGAAAAAGATAAAGAATTTGAAGGTGATGATCTAAGAGAAGGTATGACTGCAATAGTAAGAATAAAAATTACTAATCCTATCTTTGAAGGACAAACAAAAACTAAGCTTGGATCAGCTGAAGCTTATACAATGATGAATGATTTAGCTTATACAAAGTTTAGTGAATGGATAGAAGATAGCAAAGAAGTAGCTACTATGATAATAAATAATGCACTTCAAGCAGCTCAAAGAAGAGAAAAGATAAAGAAAATTAATGAAGCTGAAAAGAAAAAGGTGGGTAAGGGAACAGCACCTCTTGCAGGTAAGGTAGCAGTATGTACTTTAAAAGATAATACTGTAAATGAATTTATAGTAGTTGAGGGTGACTCAGCTGGTGGTTCTGCTAAGCAAGCAAGAGATAGAAGATTCCAGACTATTATGCCTTCAAAAGGTAAGATAATGAATACTGAAAAGCAAAAATTAGAAAACGTACTAGCTTCAGAAGAACTTAAGATTTTTAATACTGCTTTAGGTACAGGAACATTAGATAATTACAAAGAAGAAGATTTAAAATACGATAAAATTATAATTATGAGTGATGCTGATGTTGATGGATATCATATTAGAACACTATGGATGACTTATATATATAGATATATGAGACCTTTAATTTCAAATGGACATTTATACTTAGCTCAGCCACCTCTATATAAAGTATATAAAAATGTTAAAGGCAGAGAAGTTCATAAGTATGCTTATAGCGATGAAGAACTAGAAGCCGTAAAGAAAGAAATTGGTAAAGGTGCACTTATTCAAAGATATAAAGGACTTGGAGAAATGAACCCAGATCAGTTATGGGAAACTACATTAAACCCAGAAACAAGAACTTTACTTCAAGTGACTATAGAGGATGCTGCTAAGGCAGAAAAAATGGTTTCTTTACTTATGGGGGATATAGTTGAACCGAGAAAAGCTTATATGTATAAGTATGGAGAATTTTAATAAAGGAATTGGAGAATAGATATGGCTAAGAAAATAAATGATATACCAAAGGATAATAATATTATAACTGTTCCTTTAGAAGAGGCTATGCCTGATAATTATTTACCTTATGCTATCGAAGTTGCAAAAGATAGAGCGCTTCCTGATGTAAGGGATGGATTAAAGCCTGTTCATAGAAGGATATTATATGGAGCCTATCAATTAAAGGCTTTTCCTGATAGACCTTATTATAAATCTGCAAGGATAGTTGGGGATATTTTAGGTAAATACCATCCTCATGGAGATACTTCAGTTTATGATGCTATGGTAATAATGGCTCAAAACTTCTCAACAAGAGAAACTTTAATAGATGGTCATGGTAACTGGGGATCAATGGATGGTGATGGAGCAGCTGCCATGAGATATACAGAAGCAAGACTTGCTCCTATAGCTATGGAAATGCTAAGAGATATTGATAAAGATACAGTAGATATGATTCCTAACTATTCTGATAGTGAAATGGAGCCAAAGGTATTACCAAGTAGATATCCAAACCTTTTGGTAAATGGAACTTTTGGTATAGCAGTAGGACTTGCAACTAATATACCTCCACATAATTTAGGAGAAGTAACTAAAGGTGTATTAGCTTATATAGATAACAATGAAATTACTACTAAGGAATTAATGAACTATATAAAGGGGCCAGATTTACCTACAGGAGGTATTCTAATAGGCGAAAACTCAATTTTACAAGCCTATGAAACTGGTGAAGGGAAAGTTACTTTAAGAGCTAAAACTTCTATTGAAAAAATTGAAAATGGAAGACTTGGAATAGTAATTACAGAATTCCCTTATAGAAGAAATAAGGCAAAGTTACTTCAAACTATATCTGAAATGACAGGCGATAAAAAGCATGCCAAGGCTTTAGAAGCTATTACAGATATAAGAGATGAATCAGATAGAACAGGTGTAAGAGCGGTTATTGAACTTAGAAAATCTGCTGATTATGACGTAGCGGATAAGGTTCTTAAATATTTATTTAAAAGAACTGACCTTCAATGCAACTTAAGTTTTAATATGGTTGCATTAGCAGAAGGTAAGCCACTAACTATGGGAATAAAGACTATAATTGGTCATTATGTTAATCATCAGAAGGAAATAGTAACTAGAAGAACTAGAAAAGAACTTGAAACTGCTGAAAAGAGATTCCATATAGTTGAAGGTTTTATTAAAGCAATAGATATTTTAGATGAAATAATTAAAACAATAAGAGAATCTAAATCTAAAAAAGATGCATCGGTAAATCTTATTGAGAAATATGGATTTACTGAATTACAATCAGAAGCAATTCTTGAGTTAATGTTATATAGATTAACAGGACTTGAGATTAAGGTTTTCCAAAAAGAATATGCTGAGCTTGAAAAAACTATAAAAAGACTTAAGAAAATTTTATCTGAAGAGAAAGAACTTTTAAAAGTTATAAAAAATGAACTTAAGGAAGTTTCAGATAAATATAGTACTGAGAGAAAAACAGAAATAATTAAAGATGATAGTGAAGCTAAGATAGATGTAGAAGAACTCATAATAGTAGAAGATGTTATGATGACCTTATCTAAGGATGGCTTTATTAAGAGAATTCCTTTAAAGACCTTTAATAGATTAAGTGCAAAACCTGAGGATATAGAATATAGAGAAGGTGATGAACTTAAATTATTATTTAAATCCAATACTACCGAAAGTATTATTATATTTACTAATAGAGGTAATATGTATCAAACTAAGGGAATAAATATTGTAGAAGCTAAGTGGAAGGATAAAGGGGAAAGATTAGACAAAGTTATTAAAACTTTAAACTTAGAAGATGAATCAATAGTTTATGCAACATCTGTAGATAACTTTATGCCAAGTAAATATATTCAGTTTGTTACTTCTAAGGGAGGAATTAAAAAGAGTTCCTTAGATAAATTCCAAACTAATTATTCTAAACTTCAGGCTATTAAGCTTAAGGATAACGATGAGGTTATAGATGTAACTATATTAGAAGGTGAAGAAAAAACAGACTTTGCTGCTTTTGAGACTAGAGAAGGTTTAAGTTTTAATATAAGCCTTCCTGAATTAGAAGATTTACCAAGAAATATTTTACCTATATCACTATTTAATTTAACTCCAAAAGATAAGGTTACAAAGGTAGAATACGTTGATAAAATAGAATATATTGACTTCTCAATTGGAGTAACAGCAAAAGGAAACTTTAAGGGCTTTAATAGTGTTAGAAAGAATGATAGCTTAAAAGTTACAACAAATTCTTTAAGTGATATATTATTATTCACAAATATGGGAAAAGTATTTAAGGTACCTGCTTTCTTATTATCGAATATAAATAAAGAAGAAATACCTTTAAATAAGGTTATTGATAATTTTGATAAGGGTGAAAAGGTAATTAAGCTAATAAGCTGCAGTGATTATAATAAGAAGTTTGTATTCTTCTTTAGTAAAAGAGGAATGGTTAAGAAAACTAGTTTAAAGGAATTTGAAGGTAGCTATATTGTCCAAAGTTCCTATAAGTTTAAATATGATAATGATGAGTTGATTTCTGTAGAGTTATATAGTGAAGATGATGTTGAAATGATTATAATTACTAAAAAGGGTATGGCTATTAAATTCTTGTCTAATAATATTAATCCTATGGGTAAAATTGCGGCAGGAGTAACAGGTATTAGTCTAAGAGAAGATGATGAAGCTATACTTGGAAAACTAATCTTTATATCATCAAATGGAAGTTACAAAAATTCAGAAATAGCTCTAACTTCATTAGATAAAGTAACTTTAGTAACTAAGAATAAAGAAAAGAAGGAAGTATTTATTGAAGATATTAAACTTCAAAATAGAGCAGGAAAAGGTGCTAGTGTAATGACTGTGCTTCTAGAAGATGAGATTAAAGAAATAAATTAGGTGATATAGTAGAGTGAAAAAGTAAGAGAGAAGAGTTAAAAATTAATAGTGAAGAGGAAAAAGGGAAGAGTGAAGAGATAAGGAAAAAACTCCTAAAGGAGTTTTGAAAAACAATTTAATTTAAGTAATTCCGGAGAAATTACATCAATAATTGATAATTGCCAATTGATAATTGTTAATTGAAAAAAGGAGGGTTTTGTAGTGAAAGTTGCTATTTTACTTGCAAATGGATTTGAAACATTGGAGGGTTTAACAGTAGTAGATATTTTAAGAAGAGCTGAAGTTGAATGTACTACCTTTGCTCTTGATGGATTAGAAGCAAAAACTTCTCATAATATTTACGTGAAAGCTGATAAAAATATTATGGATGAAGAAATAAGAAATTATGATTTTATAGTACTGCCAGGTGGAATGCCAGGGGCTAAGAATTTAAGAGATAATGATAGGGTTATTGAACTAATGAATGAGTTTAATGATAAAAATAAATATATATGTGCAATATGTGCAGGCCCAATATCTTTAGCAAAGGCTGGGATTGTAGAAGGAAGAAATTTGACATGTTACCCAGGTTTTGAAGAGGAAATGGGAAATATTAATTATAAAAAAGATTTAGTTGTAGTTGATGGAAATATAATAACAGGAAGAGGACCAGCAGCAGCAATACCTTTTGCCTTTGAAATTTTATCTAAAATAGATGCTGAAAAGGTGAAAAAGATAAAATCAGCAATGCTTTTAGACTAATATAATAGGTGTAATAATGAAAGAAAATTGGATAGTTACAAATAAGAAAGAGAGCTTTTTAAAGCTCTCTAATGCCATAGAGGAAAATCCTTTAGTTTTAAGATTACTAGCTAATAGAGGAATTGATGATATTAATTTAGCTAAAAGATTTTTATATGGAAAAGTAAAAGATATGTATGATGGGTACTTAATGAAAGATATGAAAAAAGGAGTATCCATTATAAAAAATGCTATAGAAAATAATAAAAAAATAATAATTTATGGCGATTATGACTGTGATGGAGTTAATAGCACCACAATTTTATATAAAGCTTTAAAAAAAGTTAATGCAAACTATAGCTACTATATCCCAAATAGGGAAGAAGAAGGCTATGGAATGCATAGTGGGAGAATAAAAAGGCTTAAAGAAGAAGGATATGAAGTTATTTTAACTTGTGATAATGGCATTTCTGCCTTTGAACAAGTTGAAATAGCGAAAGAACTAAATATGGAAGTTGTAATAACTGATCATCATGATATTCCAATAAGGGAAAATGAAGATGGGATATTAGTTAAAAGTATTCCTATGGCAGATGCTATTATAAATCCAAAGAGAGATGACTGCAATTATCCCTTTAAGATGCTTTGTGGAGCAGGAATTGCATTGAAATTTTCAAAATGTCTTTTTGATGAGTTTAATATTGAGGAAGAGGCAATAATGGATTTATTTCAATTTGCAGCTATTGCAACAGTTTGCGATGTAGTAGATTTAGTTGATGAAAATAGAATAATAGTAAAAAAAGGATTAGAGCTTCTAAATAATACGAAAAATTTAGGGATACTAGAACTTAAGAAATCTACAGGATTATTTGATAAGAAATTAGAAGAATATCATTTAGGGTTTGTAATAGGACCTTGTATTAATGCTACAGGAAGATTAGAAACAGCTGATCTTTCAGTGGAACTACTTATTACAGAAGATGAAAATATAGCAAAAGCTTTAGCTAATCAACTAAGTGAACTTAATTCTATAAGACAAGATCTTACTAAAGAAAGTACAGAGAGAGTACTAAAAAGCTTAGAGCATGAATTGAAAAAAGATGATAAGGTTATTGTAGTATATGATAAAGATATTCATGAAAGTATAGCAGGGATCGTGGCTGGTAGAGTAAAAGAAAAGTATAACTTGCCTTGTATAGTATTAACTAGTGGAAAAGAAATGCCTAAGGGATCAGCAAGATCTATTGAAGGATATAATATTACAGAAGAGCTAAGTAGGTGTAAAGAGATTATAGAGAAGTTTGGTGGGCATCCAATGGCGGCTGGATTATCTCTAAAAGAAGAAAATATAGATACTCTTAGAAGACAATTAAATAAAAATTGCCATTTAACTGATGAGGATGTTGTTCCTATAGTAAAAATTGATTTGCCATTAAATTTAAATTATTTAAATGAGGAATTAATAGAAGTTGTAGAAGATTTAAGACCTTTTGGTAAAGGAAATCCAAGTCCACTTTTTGCAGTTAAGGATTTAAATATAGAAAGAATGTGGCTTTTAGGGAAAGAAAAAAATTTCTTAAAACTTAGGTTTAGTTTTTATAAAAATGAAAGAAAGCTTTATATAGACGGAGTAACTTTTGATAAATTAGAGGATTTTAGAGAAAGTTTTATAGAAATTTATGGAGAAGATAAATATATAGAAGCAGCTGAAACTAGCTTTTTAAATATTAAGGCTGATATTATATACTATCCTAGTATAAATGAGTTTAAGGGAAGTAGAACAGTTCAAATTAACATTAAAAATATAAGATTAAAAACTATATAGAGTTAATATAGAGACTGTAAAATAAATATTTATAGAAAATAGAAAACTATAAATTACATTGAAAAAAGAAAGCTTGAATTATAAAGGAGCCTTCACACAAAAGCAATAATTAGAAATTTAAAATTAAAAAATTATAATGAACAAAGTAATTTGTAATAAATTACTTAGAAAAATATTTTCAAAACTCATTTATGAGTTTTTTCATTAATTTTTAATTCTTTATTTTTCATTATTAATTGTGAGAGGGCTCCTCATTTTGGGTTAAATTGTATAACAATTAAAAACTACTTTATAGAGTTTTCATATTGTTCTACCATTCTCTTAACCATTTCTCCGCCAACGCTTCCACATTGTTTTGAAGAAAGATCTCCATTATAGTCTGAGAAAGGTACTCCAATTTCATTAGCTACTTCATTTTTGAATTTAGCTAATCCATTTTTTGCTTCTGGTACTAACTTTGTTGCCATTATTGTCACCTCCTTTTATCTTTGTAGAAATAGCTTGTGTATTTTTAAAGAAAATATTATATGTAAGTTAAGGAAAATGGACATAATAGTGGAAGGTGAGAATAAATTAAAATTAGAAAATAACATTTAAAAAGAAAAAGATAATATGTTATAGTGAAATAGTGTTTAAGTTGTAATTTAAAATTGATGGTTTTATTAAGGAGTGGTTTTATGAATAAATACAAAATTATTATGACTGGAGGGGGAACTGCTGGTCATGTAACTCCAAATTTGGCTTTAGTTCCTAAATTAAAGGACAAGGGATTTGAAATTAAATATATTGGAAGTAAAGATGGTATAGAAAAAGAGATAATAAATGATGCGAAAATTCCTTACTTTGAAATATCATCAGGAAAGCTTAGAAGATATTTTGATATGAAAAATTTCACTGATCCTTTTAAGGTTATGAAGGGTGTAATAGAGGCTAATAAGATACTAAAAAGGGAAAAACCGAATGTGATTTTTTCAAAGGGTGGATTTGTTGCTGTACCAGTTGTAATAGCGGCTTCAATGAGGAGGATTCCGGTTGTGTCACATGAGTCAGATTTAACACCAGGACTTGCAAATAAGTTATCTTCTCCTTTTTGTGATAAACTTTGTGTGACTTTTAGAGAAAGTTTAAAATATGTAAAAGATGATAAAGGTGTTCTAACTGGAACTCCAATAAGAGAAGAAATATTAAGAGGTAATTCTCTTAAAGGAAAAGAACTATGTGGATTTAAGGATAATAAAGAAATACTATTAGTAATAGGTGGGAGTCTAGGAGCAAAGAGTATTAACGATGCAGTTAGAAAGAATTTAAAGGAACTTTTAAAAAGCTTTAACATAATTCATATTTGCGGTAAGGGCAATTTAGATGAAGGTTTATTAAATATTAATGGTTATAAGCAATTTGATTATGTAAAAGAAGAGCTTCCTAATCTTTTAAAGGCTTCTGATTTAATTATATCGAGAGCAGGAGCAAATGTGATTTTTGAACTTCTTGCTTTAAAGAAGCCAACCCTACTTATTCCATTATCGAAGAAAATAAGCAGAGGAGATCAAATATTAAATGCCAATTCTTTTGAGAAAGAAGGCTTCTCCCTAGTTTTAGATGAAGATGAAATGATGGAAGATAATAAAAAATTAATTAGCAAATTAGATGAATTAAGAGAGAAGAAATCAGTACTAGTTCAAAATATGAATAATAGTGGCATTAGTAACGGTGTTGATGCAATTTTAGGAGTAATAACAAAAAGCATTGAGTTAAACAAATAAAATGGGACCTTATTTAATTGAGAGGACAATATTGTTCTGATATAAGACCTTAAAAACTTGCAAAAAAAAAATAGTGTTATATAATAAAATAGTAAGTGTAAAAATAGGTAATATATATCCGAAATATTTGACTATTTTGGTCAAAGAATGAGGTGGGTATTTATGAAAAAAGTTTCTATTATCTATTGGAGTAATGGAGGAAATGTAGAAGTTTTAGCAAATTCAATTTTAGAAGGTGCAAAAGCACAGGGGGCAGAAGTTAATATAAAATATGTTCGCGATGCTAAAATTGAAGATGTTACAGAAGCTGATGCTATTGCTTTCGGAAGTCCATCAATGGATAACAATAGGATTGAACAACTAGAAATGGAACCTTTTATAAACCAATTCAAATTGTTACCTAACAAACAAAAGAAGATAGTATTATTTGGGTCATATGGATGGGATGATGGGAAATTCATGGCTGACTGGGTTCAACGTATGAAGGACTATGACTTTGATGTTGTAGATTACATCGCAGTTAAAGAATCACCAAGTGAAGATGAAATATTAAAGTCTAAACAAATGGGTGAAATTTTAGCTAAATAAATTCTTTGAGTACAATAATGCTAAGGGGAATAAGATTTTAAGATGCTTATTATAGGGGGTAAGTATTTTAAAATAATAAAAAATAAACTTTAAACAATTTATTTAATCGAAATACAGAAGAATTTCTGTATTTAGCCTATTATAAAATTTTCATATATAAGGAAGAGAGGTCAAACACGATGAGAAAAATGAAAACTATGGATGGAAATACGGCTGCTGCTCATATTTCATATGCATTTACTGATGTAGCTGCAATATTCCCAATCACACCATCTTCACCAATGGCTGAACACGTTGATGAATGGTCAGCTCAAGGAAAAAAGAACATATTTGGTCAACCTGTTAAGGTTATGGAAATGCAATCAGAAGGTGGAGCTGCTGGTGCAGTGCACGGATCATTACAAGCTGGTGCATTAACAACAACATATACAGCTTCTCAAGGTTTATTATTAATGATACCAAACATGTATAAAATTGCAGGTGAATTATTACCTACAGTATTCCATGTATCAGCAAGAGCTCTTGCTACATCATCATTAAGTATATTCGGGGACCACCAAGACGTTATGGCTGCAAGACAAACTGGTTTTGCTATGCTTGCTGAAGGTTCAGTTCAAGAAGTTATGGACTTATCTGCAGTAGCTCACTTAGCTTCAATTAAAACTAGAATACCATTTATGAACTTCTTTGATGGATTTAGAACATCACATGAAATTCAAAAGATAGAAGTTTTAGAATATGATGAATTAGCTAAATTAGTAGATTATGAAGCACTAGATGCATTCAAGAAGAGAGCATTAAACCCTAATAACCCTGTTACTAGAGGTACAGCTCAAAACCCAGATATCTACTTCCAAACAAGAGAATCAGTAAACAGATTCTATGAAGATGTTCCTGAAGTAGTTGAAAGCTACATGGCTGAAATTACTAAACTTACTGGAAGAGAATATCACTGCTTCGATTACTATGGAGCACCAGATGCTGATAGAATAATCGTTACAATGGGTTCATCAACAGATGTTGCTGAAGAAACTATTGATTACTTAACTTCTAAGGGTGAAAAAGTTGGTGTAGTTAAGGTTAGACTTTACAGACCATTCTCTAAGGAAAGATTATTAAAGGTTATACCAGCTACAGTTAAAGCTATAGCTGTTTTAGATAGAACTAAGGAACCAGGTTCAATCGGAGAACCATTATACTTAGATATTAAGAGTGCATTCTATGGAAGAGAAAATGCTCCTGTAATAGTTGGAGGAAGATATGGATTAGGTTCTAAGGATCCAAACCCAGCTGATATTGCAGCAGTATTTGAAAACTTAACTAAGGAAGAACCAAAAGATGGATTCACTATTTCAATAGTTGATGACGTTACAAACACTTCATTAGAAACAGTTGCAGAAATTGATGCTACTCCAGAAGGAACTAAGGCTTGTAAGTTCTGGGGACTTGGATCAGATGGTACTGTTGGTGCTAATAAGAGCGCTATCAAGATCATTGGAGACCATACAGACATGTATGCTCAAGGATATTTCTCATACGACTCAAAGAAATCTGGTGGTATAACAGTTTCTCACTTAAGATTCGGTAAGAAACCAATTAAGTCACCATATTTAGTTGATAAAGCAGATTTCATTGCTTGTCACAACCAAGCATATGTTTATAAATATGATGTATTAGAAGGATTAAAGAAGAATGGTAAGTTCTTATTAAACACTATCTGGACTCCAGAAGAAGTTAATGAAAAATTACCAGCTGAAATGAAGAAATATATAGCAGAAAA
>JAHAIU010000197.1 GCA_018372555.1 Clostridium sp. | reverse complement strand
GTTTAATCTTTTGCTCAAATTACTTTGAGTCTTAATTTTAAGACTTAAAAGAATTGCTGGTTTATTTTACTTAACTTTATTCTGTTCAATTTTCAAAGATCTCATTTGCAAGTCTTAAGCAACTTGCTCATTTATAATAACATTTGAGTTTTAAATTGTCAACATTTTTGTTTTACAATTTTCTCTCTCAGTTAACCGCCGTTCCCGACGACGCTTTTTATAATATCACGATTATTTTATTCTTCAAATACTCAATCATATCATTATCAAAAATTATTTTTATCTATCTAATTTATTCTACTTTTTTCTTTAAATTTTATATAATGATACACCCGGGAAAGTTAATTTACTTTTTAGGCACTATATGGCTTATATTGTAATCTATTATTTGTCTTAATGTATTACCTTTCTTAATATATATTCGATATTAATATATAATGTATATTATAACAGTAGAATTTTAGGGGGATTTTTATGTTCAAAAAAATAATTCCAATTATTATAGCTTCTTCTTTTTTATTAGTAGGTTGTTCAAAAGCTGATGACCAAACATCTTCAGATGAAAATAAAACAAATTTAACTACATCATATAAAAAAGAAACAGATACTTCAAAGAGAATAATTCTATCAGGTAAAACTTCTGATTATACTAAATACTCTTTTTTAGGAAACTTATTATTCTTCCCTGATCCTAATAATGATAATAAACTTTCAGTTGCTGAAATAAAAGAAGATACTACCACTATAAATGAATCCCTTATTAAAGAAGGCTTTAACTATTCAGTAGATTCATTAGTATCAGATGGTAACTACATATACTTTTCATCAATATCTGTCGATAAAGGTGTTTATAAATTAGATTATCAAAAGAAAGAAATAACTAAGCTTATAGATAACTATACTCTTAACTTAGTTTATCAAAACGATTTTTTATATTACATAGATTCATTAAGTAAGGGTATTTATTCATTTAATCTAAAGACTACTGAGAAAAAATTATTATCATCAAAACAAGCAAGTGAGTTTATACTAAACAACAATTCAATATTTTATAAAAACATTGAAGATAGCAATAAGTTATATTGCCTAAAAACTGACGCTTCTGCCAACTTTAAATTAACAGATTATCCTGTTGATAGCTTTGTTATATATAATAATTTCATATTATTTTCAAATACGGCAGAGAAGAACTATGTATATTCTATAGATGCTTCTAATTTAGAAGTAAAAAAAGTTTTATCTTTAAGTACATCTAAATTGAAACAATATGAAAATACTATATACTTTATAAATAATGATGATCCAAACTCTATTTATAAGATTTCTGAAGAAGGAGATAGTGATGAGCTTAAATACGAAGAAGTCTTTTCAAGTTTTACTAATGATTATTTTCCATATGAAGATGGCTTATTTATAGAAGCTGCTTCTAACATAAATGAAGTTACCTTATTAAAAAACAAATAACTTTAAATATGGACTTTCTATAATAAATAAAGAGATTGCTTAAAGCAATCTCTTTATTTATTATAGTTTAACTCTACAAACTATTTACTAATTCCTTAAACTTATCTCCCCTTATAGCAAAGTTAGGGAACATATCAAAAGAAGCACAAGCTGGTGATAATGTTACTATATCTCCTGGTACTGCTACTTCCTTTGCCTTTAACACAGCCTCTTCTAAACTTTCTACTATAATAGTATTAATTTCTATACCTTTTTCTTCTTTAAGCTTATCAAAAGATGCCTTTATTAAATCTTTAGTTGCACCTAGTAAAATAAGCTCTTTAATATATGGATATCCCTCATATGCTAATGGTTCAAATGGAATTTGTTTATCATACCCACCAGCTATTAATATTACCTTTCTCTCAAAAGCAAATAATCCAGCCAATGTTCTAGTTGGGCTTGAAGCTATAGAATCATTATAATACTTAACTCCATTAACCTCTCTAACTAATTCACATCTATGTTCTACTCCACCAAAAGTTTCAGCAACTCTTTTCATAACTTCTATAGATACATCATCTTTAGTTGCTAGGAATGCAGCTAGATAATTTTCTACATTGTGAATTCCCTTAATTAAAATATCATCCTTCTTGCAAACTTCTTTACCTTCTAGATATAAGGCATTATCTTTAAAGTATGCTCCATCTGATATTTCTCTCTTTGAGCTAAATTCTTTAACTTCACCTCTTGCTTCATTTACAAAACTATGAGTTATAGTATTTTCTCTATTTAATATCAGCCTTTCATCATCTTCTTGATATAAGAAGATATTCTTTTTAGAATCTATATATTCTTGCATATCTTTATGCATATCTAAATGATTTGGTGCTAAATTAGTTACTACAGCAACATCTATAGGTAAGTTCATTGTCATAAGTTGAAAACTAGATAGTTCTAACACTACCTTATCTTCTTCTTTTATTTCTTCAATATTAGCAAATAATGGCGTACCAATATTTCCTCCTACCCAAGTTTTATATCCAGCTTCTTTTAATAACTTTGAAATAATAGTTGTAGTTGTTGTCTTCCCATCACTTCCTGTTACTCCAAATACTTTTCCCTTGCAGTATCTTACGAACTCTTCCATTTCAGAAGTAATATAAGCCCCTTCTTTTTTCACTCTAACTAATGCATCACAATCTATTCTCATTGATGGTGTTTTAAATACAACTTCAAATCCTGTTAATCTATCTAAATAACCTTCACCTAATTCTAACTCTACTGAAAGACTATCAAATTCATTAGCAATATCAGCTAGTTCATTCCTACTTTTCATATCAAAAGCTGTTACCTTAGCTCCAAGTTTAACTAGAAATCTAATAAGAGGTATATTACTAACCCCTATTCCTACTACTGCAACATTTTTGCCCTTAATAAATTCTTTAAATTCCTCAAACGATTTTTTCATAATACTTCCTCCAAATATCTATAAAAACATTATATATAAGTTATAATAAAGATTCTACCTTGTTATTAAGTTATTTTTCATCTAACAATTTTTCAGTGGGTACAATGTTTTAACAACTATATATAATAGCTTCTAATCTTTCTTCTACTATGTATAAGTCTATCTAATTACCATTATTTAAGTCTGTCCCAATTTAAAATTATTATAACACTTTAAATAATTAAATACAAAAATAGGGAGAATGTGCTGTGGCATATTGTAAATTTAAGAATGATTAAAAAAATTAATGAAAAAAACTCCCGTAGGAGTTTTTTTTAAGCAAATAATTTTAGTAATTCTGTAAGAATCACATATTTAACTTTAATTTGAGTTGATAATGCCACAACTATATTCTAACTAAGCTATTTCTTACTTTATAATAGACATTCTATTTCTATTATCTTTTTAATATTAATAATTAGAATTCTAAACTCTTTTCTATATAAGCTTCTAAATCAGAAATATTAACTCTTTCTTGTTCCATAGTATCTCTATTTCTAATAGTAACTGCTCCATCTTCTAAAGTATCGAAATCTATAGTGATACAGAATGGAGTTCCAATTTCGTCTTGTCTTCTATATCTCTTACCGATACTTCCAGTTTCATCATATTCTAAATTAAACTTCTTACTTAAATCACCATATACTTCTAAAGCTTTTTCAGAAAGTTTCTTTGAAAGTGGTAATATAGCAGCCTTATATGGAGCTAAAGCTGGATGTAAGTGCATTACTGTTCTAACATCTCCACCTTCTAATTCTTCCTCATCATATGCATCAACTAAGAATGCTAAAGCAACTCTATCAGCTCCTAATGATGGTTCTATTACATAAGGTACATATTTCTCATTAATAGTAGGATCTAAGTAGCTCATATCTTGACCTGAATGTTCTTGATGCTTTTTAAGGTCATAGTCAGTTCTATCTGCTATTCCCCATAACTCACCCCAACCAAATGGGAATAAGTATTCAATATCTGATGTAGCATTAGAATAGAATGATAATTCTTCTTCACCATGATCTCTCATTCTAAGGTTACCTTCATTAACTCCTAAGTTTAATAAGAAGTTTAGGCAGTAATCCTTCCAATACTTAAACCATTCTAAATCTGTTCCTGGCTTACAGAAGAATTCTAATTCCATTTGTTCAAATTCTCTAGTTCTAAAAGTAAAGTTTCCTGGTGTAATTTCATTTCTGAAAGACTTACCTATTTGAGCAATACCAAATGGAACTTTCTTTCTTGAAGATCTTTGAACTGACTTAAAGTTTACAAATATACCTTGAGCAGTTTCTGGTCTTAAATATATTGTGCTAGCTGAATCTTCAGTAATACCTTGGAAAGTTTTAAACATTAAGTTGAACTTTCTAATATCAGTGTAGTTTAACTTACCACACTTAGGACAAACAATTTTATTACTTTCAATATAGTCTTTTAATTGTTCATTAGTCCATCCATCTGCACTTGCAACTTCTGCACCATTTGCAGTCATATGATCTTCAACTATTTTATCAGCTCTAAATCTAGCTTTACATTCTTTACAATCCATTAAAGGATCAGAGAATCCTCCAACGTGTCCTGATGCAACCCAAACTTCTGGATTCATTAATATAGCACAATCTACTCCAACGTTATATGGACTTTCTTGTACAAACTTCTTCCACCAAGCTTTTTTTACATTATTTTTGAATTCAACTCCTAATGGGCCATAATCCCAAGAGTTTGCAAGTCCTCCGTATATTTCAGATCCTGGGAATACAAATCCTCTGCTTTTGCAAAGAGCAACTATTTTTTCCATAGTTTTTTCTACTGCCATCTTAATACCTCCAATTTTTTTATAATAAAAAAAGGCCCTAAACCTAAAGGGACGAAATACTTATTCCGCGGTTCCACCCTTCTTGGCTCTAGCCCTGCTTTCAAAAATTAATACTCAAAAGCGCCCTTCAACTTAAATTTATAACGATTTTCACCAAGCATCGTCTCTCTATAATAAACTTTAAGCTTACTCCTCTTTCTCACAGCATTTATTAAATTATATATCCATTTTACCAAAAGCCTTTTATATGTCAAGCAAAAAAGAATTATTTACAAGGTAGCAACTTTATAATTTTTTGAATAAAAAATATACTTTTTAGATTATTAATTTTTTCTGTACTCATAAAGTTATCCATAAATTTTGATTTATTGAAATCTCCTAAAAATATAAAAAAAGAATTTTATAACAATAGATCATCAATCTACTCTTATAAAACTCTTTTATAAAATGGCTCCGTGGAGAGGATTCGAACCTCCAACCTATCGGTTAACAGCCGAGTGCTCCACCATTGAGCTACCACGGAATACTTTATAAATAATTTTAAAATTAAATTGGCTCCGTGGAGAGGATTCGAACCTCCAACCTATCGGTTAACAGCCGAGTGCTCCACCATTGAGCTACCACGGAATACTATAAATTAATTTTAAAATTAAATTGGCTCCGCGAAGAGGATTCGAACCTCCAACCTATCGGTTAACAGCCGAGTGCTCCACCGTTGAGCTATCGCGGAATATTTACTACATTAGTTATTATA
>JAHAIU010000196.1 GCA_018372555.1 Clostridium sp. | reverse complement strand
GCAACTTGGGAAGCACTTCAAGTTGAACTTGAAAAGGCTAATAAAGTAATAGAAGATGAAAATGCAATGGAAGAAGAAGTATCTAAGACTTATGAAAGCCTAGGAAAAGCATTTGCTGATTTAAAATTAGCAGCAGATAATTCTAAGCTTGAAAAGCTAGTTTCAGAGTTAGAAGCTAAGGATCTATCTAAGTATACACAAGGAAGTGTTACTAAATTTAATGCAGAATTAGATAAAGCTAAGTCTATATTAAGTAATAAAGAAGCAACACAAGAGCAAATAGATGAAGCATATAATAAATTAATTAGAGCTTATTTAGAGCTTAGATTAATACCTGACAAGTCTAAACTTGAAGAATTAATAAATAAAGCTGAATCTATAGATGTATCTAAATATACTGAAGAGAGTGTTAATTTACTTAAGGAAAAGTTAAAAGAAGTTAAAGATGTTTTAGATAATGAAGAAGCTAGTCAAGTGGAAGTTAATAAGGCATCAGAAAAATTAGAAATAGCATTAGCTGGTTTAGACGAAAAGAAAGATAATAACACTGATACAGATAATGAGACTGACAATAATAATGGTACTGGAAATGGAACTGACAATGATAATAACACTGGCAACGGTGGTAGTAGTGGAGACAATAGTACTAACAATAATGAAAGTAATAATGACACAGATAATAACTCTAGCAACAATAATGATACTACTAATAATGACAGTGAAGGTGATAAGAATACTGAAGCAGGAAAGGGTAACTTACCTGAAACAGGTGGAACTTCAACATTTGCATTAGTAGGAATTGTAACATTACTTCTTGGTGCTGGCTCAGTGTTAAGAAGAAGAAAGTAATTTGAAATATTTAGGGTCCTATGGGGAATTCCATAGGACCTTATTATTTACAAATTAAATATATAAAAATTCTTAAGTAAATCTATAAATTTATATGATGTTTGGAAAAAATACAAAATAAATCATAATTTATGGTATAATATGGGAATAATTAACATCGGAAATTAGTTGGAAAAACTAAGGATATAAAGTTTTGAAATGAATTAAAATGTAAAAAAATTAAGTGAAGATTGCTTGATTTTTTATAAAAATTTTATGGGAGGAGAATATATGAAAAGTGTAAAAAAATTATTATCTACTATAGTTATTGCAAGTATGGCATGCCAAATGCTACCCATAACCGCATTTGCATCTGAGACTAATACTGTAAAAACACCAGAAGCATTTGGTGCAACTCCAAATGAGTCTCAAGTACAGTATCATGAGGAGGAGCTGGCAGCTTTTATTCACTTTGGAATGAATACATTTACAAATAGTGAGTGGGGAAATGGAAGAGAAAATCCCAATACTTTTAATCCTACAGATTTGGATGCAGATGAATGGGTAAAGACATTAAAAGATGCAGGATTTAAACGTATTATTATGGTAGGAAAGCATCATGATGGATTTGCAATATGGAAAAGTGAAATTACTGAACATGATATAGAAAAGAGTGTAGATTGGCAAGCTACTAAAGGTGGAGAAGGTGATGTTTTAGAAGAGGTTTCTAAGGCTTGTACTAAGTACAACATGGATATGGGAATTTATTTATCACCATGGGATGCTAATGCACCTTCTTATGGATATGGAACAGGAACTAATGATGAAAATGATAGTAATGGTGATTATAATGAATTCTATATGGAGCAGTTAAGAGAAATACTAGGAAATAATAAATATGGGAATAACGGAAAGTTTGTAGAAGTATGGATGGATGGAGCTAAAGGAAGTGGAGCAGCAGCTCAAAATTATAAATTTGAAGAATGGTTTGATTTAATAGAAGAATTACAACCTGGTGCTGTAGTATTTAGTCCATATGGCTCAACTGTAAGATGGATAGGTAATGAATCAGGAAAAGCGGGAGATCCAGTTTGGTCAAAAGTTAACCAAAAGCGTATAAGAGATAGATATAACTCAGGAGCAGGAGATGAAAATCAATATCTTAATAATGGAGATCCAAATGGTGATATATGGAGTGTAGGTGAATGCGATGTTTCATTAACAAGTGGATGGTTTTGGCATTCAGGAAATGGTCCAAAGACTATGGAGCAATTAACAGAAATATATTTTAGTTCAGTAGGACGAGGTCAACCACTATTACTTAATGTAGCTCCAGACAGAACAGGACATTTTACAAAAGAAGATATTGCTAGAATAAATGAGTTTTCAAGTGCTATTAATAACTCATTTGATGAAAATTTAGCAAATCCAGAAACAACTACTGCTACAGCTTCATCAATTAGAGGAAATAGCAATGATTATAGTGCAAATAATGTATTAGATGATAATAATGATACTTATTGGACAATGGATGATGGACAAACTACAGGAAATATAACTATAGATTTAAATGAAGAAAAGACTTTTGATCTTGTATCTATTGAAGAATATATAAAGCTAGGGCAAAGAGTATCAGAATTTTCAGTAGAAACGTATTCTAATGGGGTTTGGAAGGAATTTGGAAAAGGATATACAATTGGATCAAAACGATTAGTTAGAAGTGCAGCAGTGAAAGCTTCTAAAATTAGAATAAATATTAAGAGCTCCTTAGCTGTACCACTAATTGAAAATGTTGAAGTTTATAAGGCAGATGAAGATTTTGAAATAAAATCAATAGTACCATCTGGTACAGAATTTATAGATAATGTAAATTTTGAAAATAAGAATAGTTGGACTCAAGAAAATATTGGTATAGGAAATACTGGAATGTATTCAAATACTAAAGGGAAAGATGCAAGTTTTACATTTACAGGAACAAAAGCATGGGTTATTGGTACTTTTGATCCAGGACATGGAATTATGGAAGTATGGATTGATGGAATAAAGGTTGCTGATGTGGATACCTATAGAGCTAAAAGATCAATTTCTCAAATTTTATATCAAACTGATGATTTAGATTATGGGCAACATACGGTTAAAATAGTTATTAAAGGAGAAAAGAATACCGCATCTTCAGGTGCATTTATAGGATTAGATGGTGCTTATTATTTAAATAATAATGCAGCAGGAATGTTTGAAATAGAAGATACTAATTATACAGTTAATGAAGGTGAAGCAAAAGAAATAACTATAAAAAGAGTAGGAGGAAGTAAGGGAGAGGCGACAGTACATTTTTCCACTTCTCCAGATAGTGCTGTTCACGGTAGACATTACAAGGATATAAACAAAACGGTTACATTTGCTGATGGAGAAACAACTGCTAAGGTTTCTATTGAAACTATAGATAATGAAGAAAAATCAGGAAATGTAAAATTTTATTGTAACATTGATACTCCTACAAATGGGGCAATAATAGGATTTAATAAGAAGTCTGAAGTAACTATTATAGATAATGATATTAATATTGATAAACCATATACAGAGGAAAATCCTTTTGTATTGCCTAGCATTTTAGAGGATAAAAAGACATTAGAAGCTGAATTATTTACTCTTGTTCCTATAGAAGGCAATAAATATGTAAGAATAACAGAAAAGCCTGAAGCAAGTAATGGAAAAATGGTTACTTGGTTTGAAACAGGAAACAAGATAAGAGTTCCTTTTTATGCTGAAAAGCCAGGGGTGTACACTTTTAATATGTCATATCAATCAGGAAGAAGTGAAGGCAATTTAAATAAGGTCAATTGGAGTGGAACTAATATTGAACCAGGCAGTAAATCAGTTCCAGGAACAGGTAATCAAAATCCAGTTCCTATAATAAAGACAAGCTTTGATGTTATGGTAACTAAAGCTGGTGCTGGAGAGTTAATCTTTACAGCTGATGCACAATCTTCACCTAATATAGATGCTTTTGAAGTAATACCTAAAAAGTTAATAGAAGCTACTCATACAATAACTGCAACTGCTGGAGAAAATGGAAGTATTAGTCCATCTGGAACAGTTACTTTAGAAGAAGGACAATCCAAAACATTTACTTTTACACCTAATGAAGGTTATGAAGTTAGTGATGTTATAGTAAATGGAGTTTCAGTAGGGGATATAGATAGCTACACTATAGAAAATATAAAAAATGATATTACTATAAATGTTGTTTTTAAATTAAAGGATACAGAAAATAACAAGCTAAATAGTGAAGAAAATCCTATTATATTAACAGGTGAAGAAGTATTAATAGAAGCTGAAAATCTGGAGTTAGATGGTACAGGTGGAGAAATAGAAAATAAAGATGGAGCAAATGGTGGTAAAGTTGTAGGATGGCTAGGAAAGACAAGTAGAGGAAATGCATGGCTTAATATGTGGATAAACTCAGATAAAGATGCATTATATGATATGGAAATAAGATATTTTGCAGGAGCAAATAATAATTTATATTATATAAATAATAATGAATCAATATCAGGGAAGATAGAACTTGATAAAACAGAACCTAATTTTGCAACTAAAACCATTAGAGTTTCACTATATAAAGGATTAGATAAAATAAAGTTCTTCAATAATGATGAATCAACAGTTAATATTGATAGCATAAAGATAAAAAAAGTTCTTAATTCAGTTGATAAGTCAGAACTAAATACATTTATAGAAAATGCTAATAAAATAGACGTATCAAAATACACACCAAAAAGTTTGGAAAAATTAAATGAAGTATTAACAATTGCACAAAATATAGCAGATAACAAAGATTCAACACAAGAAGAAGTTAATGAAGTTGTAAATACACTAAAAAATACAATTGAAAATCTTATATTAAAGGCTGATAAAACTGAGTTAATAAATTTACTAGATGAAACAAAAACTATTGATTTAGATAAATATACAAGTGAGAGCATTGCAAGTCTACAATCTATTATAGAAAGAGTAGAAATTATAATAAAAGATGAAAATGAAACACAAGAAGCTGTAAATTTAGCAGTAGATATGCTAAAAGAAGGAATTGAAGCTTTAGAGTTAAAAAATAACAATAAGGAAGAACTGACTTCTTTAATAGAAAAAATAATGAATTTAAATAGTGAAGACTATACAGAAGCTTCGTGGAATGTTTTATTAGGTAAGTTAGAAATTGCAAAGGAAGTTCTTTTAAATGAAAATGCTTCAGAAGAAGAGGTTTTAAAAGTTTATAATGAATTAATTAAAGCTTCATCTGAATTAGAAGCAAAGCCAAGTAAAGATAGACTTGCAGCACTAATTAATAAAGCTGAAGGCTATGATGAAGAAGAATATACAAAAGAAAGTTATAAAGTTCTTAGTAATAAAATTAAAGAAGCAGAAAAAGTCTTGAAAGATAAAAATGTAACAGAAGAAGATATATTAAGAATGGAACTTGAATTACAACAAGCAATAGATCAGTTAGTAGTAAAAGATAATAACAACAGTAATAATGGTAACAATAATAACAGCAATAACGGAAATAACAATAGTGGAAACAATAATAACAGCAATAATGGCAACGATAATGGAAATGGTACAGCTGGTAAAGGTAACTTACCTGAAACAGGTGGTACTTCAACATTTGCATTAGTAGGAATTGCAACATTACTTCTTGGCGCTGGATCAGTTTTAAGAAGAAGAAAGTAATTTGAAATATTTA
>JAHAIU010000195.1 GCA_018372555.1 Clostridium sp. | reverse complement strand
AAGAAATTAAAAGGTATGGCTCCTATTGAATATAGAAGCCACACCTTAGTAGCATAATTTTATATTATTTACCCTGTCTACTTGACAGGGGGCGGTTCATATACTGGGTTACTTTTTAATTTTTAAACTTGCTAATAGTAAAACAATAATTATAATCATTGAATTAAAGTATATCTTTAATTTATAAAAAATCATACTATCATATAGTGTTACATATTTATTCTTAGGATACCATTCTTTAACATCGAAACTAACCTCATTAAATCTTGAATAGCCTTCTTTAAATTCTCCATAAACAACAAATTCACTATATGAAGGAATACCCTGCCTAAATGTTGATATACTTTTAAATGGAGTATTTCCAATTAAATTTACAGTATCTCTTGAAATAGTTTTGTCTGGTAAAGTGTCTAGAAATCTATCTAAATTTTCTTGACCACTAATAACTTTAGGCCCACCACTCCACTCATGACATTGAATCTCTAATCTTATTAAATTATCATATTCATATCGATTTATTTCTGGCATTTTATAGGGTAAAAAAGGAATTACAATTAAAATAATTAAAATAATAATTAATAAGAATTTTAATTTATATAATTTCATAGCTACTACCTCCAAAATTCTTATTTACCGTTATAACATATTTAATTTTTTAAAGTTATATTCTAACACCCAAACTTTAACTTATAAAAAGGAACTACTACTATTAGAAATATATTTACACTATATAGTTTTGTGGATATAATTCCCAATACAGGATATGGATCTTATCTTGTAATTATTATACTAATTACAGTAAATCAAAAGCTTATTTTTCTAGATGCAAGTCTTATTACTATAATCTTTATAGATATGATTAATTATATCTATGAATTAATAATTTATAAAATATAACCATTCTAATTTCGCTAAATATTCTTATAAGGTTAGGTTGAAGAATGTTCTAGATTTTATCCAGAATTAGACGTTAATGTACCTTCTTCAGATCGTAAATAGCTGGTATTTACCTTAATAATCATTTATACGTAATATAAACTATAAAACACTATTCAACTTCCTATAATCTTAGGGAGTTGACTCTACTTAAGTCAATTAAGTTTCTTTTTAATAATATCAATAAACTTAATTGACACTCTATGCAGAATGCTTAAAATAATAAAATAAGATGATATTGTTATACTTCTATACTGTGCCATTTTTTACTTCAATCCAAAATGATAAATAATAACCCACTAGATATGTAACCCACAATATGAAAGGATTTTCTATCTCAAACTTATACCCCCAAAATTTTGAATTCATAGACTGTCATACACATAATCATCATAATTAACAAATATATATTTAAAACCTTATTTTCTACTGTAAATAATATAACTAATATTAAAAATAAAATGGTACAAATCACTAAATGTTTTATTATAAAGTTTGGATGTAATATTTCTACAATAATCAGAGGATCACTATTAGATGGATCACAAATAAATATTACAGTAGAAACAACAAAGACAATTAGATGTATGATTGCAATTTTGAGTAAATTTTCTTTAACTTTACTTTTTCACATATTAACTAACTTTCTATATTATACCATATTGTATTTTGTAATTTCCTTAAGATTTAGCTAAAAGTATCTTTGGTGAATAACAAAAGCCAATAATCTTAGATCATTGGCTTTATTAATTACGCTAAACTCAACTTTATTGAAATTACTAAAAAACTACCCATAAGAGACAGTACAAATCTATATACTATCTCTCTTATAATCTTAGTACATCACGTACTATTTATTGTACCAAAATCTATCTTAGGATTGTAATTAAAGTCTGTACCTAAAATGAATTAATTCATTTTAATTTGGAATGTAAATGGTGTAAAATCTAATGAGTAATCATCGGAATACCCCTCAAATATGATATTGAAATCGCCACCATTTATATCTATCGCTTTAAATGTTATAACACCTTCTGTAACCATACCTGGAAGTATTTCACTACTTATTTCTTGATAATTAGCCTTCCAATTATCTTCTTGTTCAATTTGATTTGTTCCTTGAGTAATCATTGAATTAAAACTATAAAAATTTACTTTGTCATTTGAAGCATTTTCAATCTTTACATAAGCCCTAGTTTCACTTTTAGATATCTCTACTTTTTTAAGAGTTAATTTATATCCAAATTGATTTTGCTCTTGATTAATATTTATTGTTTTTAATGCTGGTGCAAATGCTGTGCCATAATCGGTAATTTCTACACTTTCTGCTAATACTAATGGTAAGTTTAATTCAGCTCCAAAAGCATTAGTTCCTTTTTCTACTCCTTTAACTATTCCTTTTACATGAACTATATCATCAATTTTAACATTAAAATTTGGGTCCTTTATCCCCACCAAAACATTATTATCTGACCCTGTTTCATTTGTGAACATTTGCATATAAGTTCCATCATTATCTTTTTCAATATCTGTAAATATTTTTCCGTAAAACTCCACTTCTCTTCCCTCATACTCTTTAGGATTAGAATATACTAAATTAAAATCTTCTCTAGGAATAGGAGCTTTTTCACTATTATTGTTACCTGATTCATCATTCCCTCCACAGGATATAAATGTAAATGTAGTTAAAGTAATTACTAATGCACTTAATATTCTTTTTTTATTCATATAAGTTCTCCCCCATTTTTTATATATTATTGAAAATTATACCATATAGAAGCTTAGTTGTATCTAAGAATCTATTTAAATATAAGTAATTTAAATCTTGTGTATAAAATGGTACTTAAAATATCCTTTATATGTGTTACGTTTTACAAAAACTTCGCTAAATCAAATTTTCACGAAGAAATTAAAAATTGCTATTTCAAGCCATTTGTAGTCTATTAAAATTAATAAAAATTATAGTTTCTGGTTTACTATAAATAAACTTATTAAAAAAAGATACTATTTTGCAATGATCATTACGAAATAGTATCTTTTCTAAGTAATAATTTCCTTATAAAATTTTATAATTTAACTATTCTTAAAACTATCCCCTTAAATTTATCTACTAAACTATCCACTAATAAAATCACTTATTAAAATTTATTTATATTATAAATTTTCTATAGTACTCCAAAAGCAAGTATTAATGCTCCAAATACTATTGATACCATTGACATTAATTTTATTAGAATATTTATTGAAGGTCCAGTTGTATCTTTAAACGGATCCCCTACTGTGTCTCCAACAACTGCTGCTTTATGGCATTCTGAGCCCTTTCCACCTAGTACTCCAGATTCTATATATTTCTTAGCATTATCCCAAGCTCCACCTGAGTTTGACATCATTATAGCCATTGCAAAACCTGTTACTGTTGCTCCTGCTAAAAGTCCTGCTACCCCATTAGGTCCTAAAATAAGCCCAACTATTACTGGTGTAGCTACTGAAATTATTGCTATTGTAATAAGTTCTCTTTGAGCAGATTTAGTACAAATATCAATACAAGACTCATAATCTGGCTCTCCTTTTCCTTCCATAAGTCCAGGAATTTCTTTAAATTGTCTTCTTACTTCAAAAACTATTTTAGAAGCAGCTCGTCCGACTGCATCCATTGTCTTTGATGAAAATAAGAAAGTTACCATACCACCTATAAATAATCCTATTAATACTTGAGGATTTAATATAGATAAGTTAAACTCAAAATTAGAAGTTCCGCTTTTAACTATATTTTCAATAGAATCCTTATATGCTGCTATAAAAGCTAAAGCTGTTAATGCCGCTGAACCTATAGCAAATCCTTTTCCTGTAGCTGCTGTAGTATTTCCTAATGAATCTAAAGCATCTGTTCTTCTTCTTACCTCTGGATCTTGCTGAGACATTTCAGCAATTCCACCTGCATTATCTGCTATAGGTCCATAAGCATCTGTTGCAAGTGTAATACCTAAGGTAGATAACATACCAACTGCTGAAATTGCTATTCCATAAAGGCCTAAATTAAAATCATTAGCTCCACCTGATAAATTAAAGCTTATTAATACAGATACAGCTACTATTACTACAGGTATTGCTGTAGATGCCATCCCTAAAGATAATCCACCTATTATTATAGTCGCTGGTCCAGTTTCACTCATTGAAGCTAGATTCCTTGTTGGTTTATAACTATCTGATGTGTAATATTCAGTAAAGAATCCTATTAAAATCCCTGCAAAAAGACCTGATAATATACTAAAGTAAACTCCTATATTTTCAGAACCTAATACTTCTCTTACTATAAAATAAGATCCTACTGCAACAATTACTGATGATATATACACACCTCTTCTTAAAGCTTTAAGTAAATTCTTCTGACTTGAATCTTCTTTTGCTTTTACAAAGAATGTAGAGAATATGGATGCAACTACACCTAAGGCTGCAACAAGCAGTGGAACTACAGCTCCTTCTGTTGATAGTCCTGCAGCAACAGCTAATGCAGAAGATGAAATTAATGAACCTACATAAGACTCATAAAGATCAGCCCCCATACCAGCAACATCACCAACATTATCTCCAACATTATCTGCAATTACAGCTGGATTTCTTGGATCATCTTCTGGAATACCAACTTCTACTTTCCCTACTAAATCAGCTCCAACATCTGCAGCCTTTGTAAATATTCCGCCACCAACTCTAGCAAATAAAGCCATTGATGAGGCCCCTATTCCAAAAGTTAAAATATTAGTTGTAACTTGTAATATTCTTTCTGCTTCTGATAAATCTCTATAATACCAATCTAAAAATATAAATCCAAAAGCTATATATAAAAGACCTAGAGAAACAACTACAATTCCTATAACAGATCCACTTTTAAAGGAAATTTTCAAAGCTCCATTTAAACTTTTCTTAGCAGCTGTTGTAGTTCTCGAATTAGCTTGAGTCGCAACCTTCATACCTATAAAACCACTAAGACCTGATAAAAATCCTCCTATTACAAAAGAAAAAGGAACAAATATTGAAACATATCCAAAAAGGCTCATAATAAGAAATATAACAAACATTATCACAAAAAATATTGTTACTCCTTTGTACTGCCTCTTTAAATATGCATTTGCTCCTTTTCTAATCTTAATAGCAATGCTTCGTACCTTTTCATCCCCTTCGTCTTCTTTCATAATGCTTCTTCCTTGATAAGCTGAAAAAAACAAACCTAAAACTGAACAAAGTAAAACTAAAAGAATAAAGTTCATAATTATTCCCCCTTATATATTGAATATATAAACACTTATTTTACTTTATTATTATACGTTCTAAATTTCAGGAAATTACTCTAGTTGTTTAAAAATGCGAATATAACCGCAAAGATAAATTGACGGCTCGTAAGACAAATGGCTGCAAAAATAAGTTCTAAGGCTCGTAAAACTACTAAGCCAAGAACTTCTAATTTTTCGCCATATGCTTACTTCACCGTCAATTTATCTTTGCTAGTAATTCAGCATTTAAAATATTTTAAGCTATTGCACTTTTTATTGAAATTCAGCTCGCCTGAATTTCTTCCTTTAGTAGGCTCACATCCCCAAGTTTAAATTGCTTAAGAAGTTTTTAACATTAATGATATGTATTAAATTGGAGATTTTATTAT
>JAHAIU010000194.1 GCA_018372555.1 Clostridium sp. | reverse complement strand
AATTAAATTATAAGACACCAGAAGCTCTCTTTGATCAATATCTAGATGCTATTTATTCAATTTAACAAAAATAGTTCAATTTGATATTGCAATTTAGATAATTTAAACAGAAAACTAATCTTTAATATGTTATAAATTTCAATAAAATATAGTAAGAAAATAAAAACCATCTAATAATACTTTTAATTTTCTTACTCTTATAACTCCAAATTTATATTACTATGATTTATAAAAATGTAAGGATAACACTTTCAAACTTGTTATCCTCTTGCCTTGAAACATTATTTAAGAAGTGTATATTATAAAAAGTAAAAATTTTTATTTATTACTAATAGAGGCCTCCACCCTATCTTTTACATAAGAAATGATAGTATATCCATTTTATCTAATTAAATAATTTTTATTTTTCTTATATATATTATATAATGTTATCATGATATTTTTTAAGAGGTGATTAATTATTATGAATAATACTCTAACTGAAGAAAATATAAAAAAGTTAAGAGAAGAATTAGAATATAGAATGACTGTTAAAAGAGCTGAAATTGCTAAAGAAAAAGCCATAGCTGCTGCTCATGGAGATAGATCTGAAAATGCAGAATATAAGGAAGCTTGTGCTAACTATAGAGAAAATGATAATAGAATACAATATTTATTAAATATGATTTCTACAGCTACTGTTATAGCTGATGATGAAATAGATAGTTCCACTCTAGGAATAAATAGTAAGGCTAAAATTAAATTCATTGAAGATGGATTTGAAGACATCGTTACTTTAGTAACAGTTATGGATTCTGATCCTGAAAATATGTGTATAAGTATTGAATCTGATTTAGGCTTAGCACTTAAAGGAAAGAAAGTTGGAGATATTGTTGAAGTAATAGCTCCTGAAGATAAATATACTGTTGAAGTTATTGAAATATTATAAGATATAAAAATTATGAGATGTTCATTGTGGAATTAATAACAGATGAAAATTCAATAACATAATAAAATGCCAATATAACTACAGAGATAAAGAGACTATGCTCCATAAGACAAATGGCTACAAAAAGAAGTTCTAGTTTCACAAAACTGCTTGACCAAGTACTTCTAATTTTTCACCATATGCTTATTTTACATAGTCTATTTATCTTTGCTAGTAATTCGACATTTAAAATATTTCAGTGTGTTGAATTAAGTTTTATTGAAATTCAGCTTGTCTGATTTTTTCTTTTGGTAGCTTTGCTTACTATAGTCTCATATAAATCATCATATACTCTTCCATAATCCGAATTTACGAACTTAACTTTTTCTTCATGACTTTAATTATCTTTTACTTCTTTTATAAACTCCCAAGTTACTCCATTATCCCTTGATTCATATAATGCATCACTATTTCCATTATAATCACCATCAGCACCTTGACCAACTAACATATTTAGTACTCCATTATCCTCAAAAGGCATTTCTGGAAAATCAAAAGGTTCTATCACCGTTCCACTATCTAAGGCTACTTCCTTCATTGGGATATTAACTTGAGTAAATGTTAATCCCCCATCTTCACTTCTATATAAATCAGCTTCATCTCCTCCATTATGAGATAATGCTATAAATCCTATTTTTTCATTTATAAAGGAGATTCCATATGCTCCGCCTAATCTACCTAAGAACGGATCATCATTTAATACTTCAAAGTTACTTCCTCCATCTTCAGTAACTTCCAATGCGTAAGCTCTACTCCCTGCAGCAGCTCCAACTATTTTTAATCTATATCCAATCTTATCAGTTAAATAAAATTCTGGTTCTTCCCTATTTGATGAACTACTAGGTTTTTTAGTAGTATTATCAACTGAGTTTAAAGGAGCTGATTTAACATTATTTAAATCCTCAACTAAATTATATCTAAACGGAGTAATTTCCTTTTCTCTATTTGGAACATATACTGATACTGTATATCCTATAACTTCTGATGTTGCAATACTCGGCATATTTGTATTACCTTCATTATCAATATAGACTATACCATCTGTATTAAGTCCAAAGCTTCTTTTACCATAATATAAAATACCATATTTATTAGAATCCCATTTACTTACTGTATCTTTTAAAGGAATTACCTTCATTGTATCAAATAATGGTTCTAACAATTTATCATCATTAAAATCTGGAGTCACATAACCATCTAGCGTTACTCTTATTTTATTAGATTTATTTATATCATAATTTACTAAGAAACTACTAACTTCATCTTTATCATTTTTACCATAAATAAATGCATAGAAAGACTCTATTTCTCCTTTACTATTAAACTCTAAACTTAAACCTGTATCCGAAATATACATAGTTTCCGGCAAATCTACCTTTTTACTAATATCATCAAATATACCTTCTATTCCAGTTTCATATATATTGCTATTAGTAAGAGTTATATTTTTTTCATTTTTAAGTTCAAATAAAATCCAAGATAATTTACCATTAAAGTTCAAAGCTGTTCTATAAATTTTAAAACCATAGTAGCCTGTAGTAAAAATAATTATTACTATTGATATCCATGTCCATACTGTTTTCATTAATGACTTTCTTCTTTTTTCTTCTTTAGAATGTAATATTTCTTTAAAGTGAACTACATCATATTCACTCTTATTATTAAAACTCAAAATGATAATTTCTCTATTTTTAAGCTTTATATAAGCATATTTTCTATTTATTTTAAAAGACTTTATATCTTCCATATCTATTTCAATTTCAAGATAATCATCTAACTTAATGTAGTCACTTGTAAAACTAAAATTTTCAATAAGTTCATTTGGGTAATTACTCTGTTGCTTTATTATTAGTGTAATAAATATTACTAAACATATAAAAAAGAATACTAAACATAAAATAAAAATATTAAGATTATTATCATATCTGCCAAATCTACATAATGTATATAATTCATACATTGCTAATATATAAACTGCTATAAATAAAGGGAAACTTATCATTGATAAAAAGATATTTTTAACCTTTATAATATTATATCGCTTCATTTAATCACCTCTTACATTACATAATTATACTCCTATCTTTGTAAAAAGTATCCATAAATATTATGAAAATCTATTATCTCAATAAAAAAAATCCACTTCGTGGACTATGAGTTTTTCTACTCTCATAATGTTATCCACCGATTTTAAAAAATATAATTTAATAAAGAATAAAAAAATCTGCGATATAAACCGCAGATTTTAATTTAAACTCTTTATTTCATTGATTCAATAACACCATCAACTAATGCATCCATATCTACAACATTTTTTTCATTCATTGCTGATAAAACTGTTACCTTATTATCTAATAATGTCATATTCTTCATTCCTGCAAAGAAATCTCCAATTAACTTACCAGTGTTGCAAGCCCATGAACCATTTTCAATTAATGCAACTGTTCTCTTTTGAAGATTTAATGCCTTCATATCAATTAAGTAATTATGCATTGGAGGATATATTCCTGAATTATAAGTAACTGAAGCTATAACTAAATGACTAACTCTAAATGTTTCAGATATTAATGTAGAAACATGAGTATTAGACACATCATAAATTACTAAATTAGTTATTCCTTTTTCTACAAATTTAGTTGCAAGTACATTAGCTGCTGATTCAGTATTTCCATACATTGATGAATAAACTATCATAACGCCTTCTTCTTCTGGCTCATATTTACTCCATTTATCATATTTTTCAATAAAATATGATAAGTTATTTCTCCATACTGGTCCATGTAGAGGACATATCATTTTTATATCTAAATCTTTAATCTTTTTAAATAAAATTTGTACATGTGGACCATATTTTCCTACTATATTAGTATAGTATCTTCTAGCTTCATCAATCCAATCTCTTTCAAAATTAACTTCATCATTAAATAGTTTTCCATCTAATGTTCCAAATGTTCCAAAAGCATCAGCTGAAAATAGTATTCCTGTAGTCATATCAAAACTTACCATAACCTCTGGCCAGTGAACCATAGGTGCAGTAATAAATTTGAACTCATGCTTTCCGAAAGATTTAGTATCTCCATCAGCTACAATTTCTATTCTATCATCAGTATCAAATCCAAATTGTCTCATAAATACAAAAGATTTATCAGTGCTAATTATTTTCACTTCTGGATAACGAAGTATTATTTCCTCAATACATGCAGCATGATCTGGCTCCATGTGATTAACAACTAAATAATCTAATTTTCTACCTTTTAATACTGCTTCTACATTTTCAAAAAATTGTCTTGAAATAGACCAATCTACAGTATCAAATAATACAGTTTTTTCATCTAATAATAGATATGAATTATATGAAACACCCTTTGGTAGTGGATGAAGATTCTCAAATAAAGCAAGTCTCCTATCATTACCACCAACCCAATAAATGTCTTCTACTACTTTTCTAACACAAAACATTAGTATCCTCCTTTTTGCAATCACTCTATAATTTAGTATATATTAATATAATTTTTTACCACAAATTACTCATAGTTTCCCCATACATACATAGTTTTATTACTTAGTAAATAACTACATTTTTTTAAATTACTACTAATTTATTTTAATTCTTATCTTATATAAACATAAAATTCAATTTTAAACAATATAATTTCAAACAATAATCATTATTATAAAATAAAAAAAATATAGTGTCAAATATATATTATTACTTACTTTAATCTATTGTTACATCAATGAAAGTTATACACAAGTTTGTATAACTTTTTTATCATATTTCTTATTTAACTAAATTGTTTTATAAATTAATATTTACTTTTCAGACTTTTTACATAAATTTCCAATCTGAATTATGTATTTTTATCATTTTTAATAAAATTACTTCTACAATGCCATAAAATTTTAAACTTTTAAAATTTAGATTTATCATAATTATATGGTATGCTTGTCCCAAGCACTACATCTTCAGTAATTCTTAATTTGGGCTGTTTGTGAGACAGCCCAAATTAATTAGAATTTAGGACTTATTTCCGTAGATTGAATTTTCTTTAAGTCCTTTTCTCTTAATCTTGTTTCTTCCATTATCTTATCCCAAGACTCTCCTGCTATCATCATTTCCTTTGCTCTAGAATAAGCTGCATTTTTAGTTTCTCTATTCATATTCCCTCCAAAGATAATTATTGTTAGAATAAACTTAACATTAATATTATTGGGAAATTTATTATAATTTATAACAATATAATTTTTTATTTCAACTTTTACTATTTCTTTCTGATAGGTAACCAAACTTCGAATTCTAAGTTAGTTGGATTTGAAGTTAAATAAACTTTAATATCTGAGCTTCTGCATATTCATACCCAGAGTTTCATAACCACTCAGTAAATACTTTGTCTTCTAACTCTGTATTACTTTAGTCATAGAACCTGCTCCTTTAAAGATTGCCCATCACAATATAGTCTATATATTATATTAAAGCATAAATATATACAAAGCTGTATAATAAATATAATTTTATTAAAATAAATACAATAAAAAAGGAGCTGTCGCAATAGTGGATAAAAAAATCCGCTAGCGATAGCTCCTTTTCTATAATATCATAAACTTTATTACACATTTTATGATAGAAATAAACT
>JAHAIU010000193.1 GCA_018372555.1 Clostridium sp. | reverse complement strand
AAAACTACTAGGCCTTAGAGTTGTTGGTTTGTCTGAGCGTATGCGAGTTTTACCAAAACTCTTGGCTTAGTAGTTTTACGAGCCTTAGAACTTATTTTTACAGCCATTTGTCTTACGAGCCGTCAATTTATCTTTGCAGTTATATTCTCCGTTTTAATAATAAAGTTTTACTATGCAAAACATCCTTAATTCTTCATTTTTAATTATTAATTTTTCATTGTGCGACAGCACATTTCTATCTTCCTATTTTCCCTACTCCATCTTTCATCAAGCTTTCAACTTCATCTACTTTTACTAAGTTTCCATCTCCATATATGCTATGTTTTAAAACAGAGTTAGCTGCTGCAAACTCAGATATATACATTGGATCTTTATTTGACAATATTCCATATAGTATTCCAGTAGTTAAAGCATCTCCGCCACCTACTCTATCTACGATATCATCTATATCATAAATCTTTGATTGATGTAATTTATTATTAGTATAAAAATTGCATTGTAAAGTATTTGAAGATGCAGACTTTATTCCCCTAAAAGATGAAAATATATATTTTATATTTGGATATATTTTTGTAATTTCATCATAATAATCTTTTAATTTTTCAGCTTTATCTTCTTTATTATTATTTAAACCTAATATATTTTCAGCATCTAAGATCCCTGCAGAATAAATATTTACATAAGGAAGTATCTCCTTAGTAACCTTGCTTGCTTTCTCTAAAGACCACATTCTAGCTCTATAATTTGAATCATAACTTACTAATATATTATTTTCTCTACAGTAATTTAATATTTTATATGCTAAAACCCTAGTTTTTTCTGAAATTGCCATAGTAACTCCTGTTAAATGAAGTATATCTACTCCTTTTAAAGTCTCTACTATATCAATATCTTCTTCATTTATATCTGAGAATATGGAGTTTTTTCTATCATAAATAACTTTAGAGTTTCTATTTCCACTACCAACTTCTAAATAATAAATAGGAGTTCTACCTTCTCCTTGATTTATAAAACTTGTATCTACTGAATTAGATTTTAAATAAGAAATAATAGCATCCCCAAAGCCATCATCAGATATCTTGCTAATAAGTCTAGTTTCAATACCAAAGTTACCTAAACCAACTAAAACATTAGTCTCAGCTCCACCATAATTAATGTTTAATTCCCTAGAGTTTGAAATACGAAGTCCTTTATTAGTAGCTAACCTTAATAATACTTCCCCGAAAGCTGCAACTCTCACTTTAAATCCTCCTTGCACTTTCAAGCTTTTTAACATATTCATTACAAGTAGCTTCTATTTCATCAAATTTTCCGGCTTCACCTAGCTTGTTTAATTCTCCACCAATACCAACAACATTAGCTCCAGCTTTTATCCATTCATCTATATTATTTAAATTAACTCCACCTGTAACCATAATATTAGCATGTGGAAGTGGCGCTTTAATTGATGAAATATAACCTTGTCCAAAAGTATTTCCTGGAAAAAGCTTAACTACATCCACTCCGCTTTCATAAGCAGAAACTATTTCATTTATAGTCATTACTCCTGGAATATAAGCTACATTATATCTATTACAAAGTTTAGCAGTATCTTTATTAAAAGATGGTGAAACTATATATTCTGCTCCTGATAATATAGCCATTCTTGCAGTTTCAGCATCCAAAACTGTTCCTGCTCCTATTACAACATCATCATTTTTTATATATTTTTCTGATAAATCTTTAATTATTTCATTTGCATACTTATTAGTATAAGTAACTTCTATAGCCTTAACATTTCCTTTTATGCAGCTTTCTGAAATCTTAACACCTATTTCCTTACTAGTTCCTCTAACAACTGCAACTACTCCACATTTCTTTAATGCACTTAATACTCTTATCCTTTTCATGATTACTCTCTCCTTATAATTTATTCCATATATCCACCCTTCATAGGTGAAACTGCCTTATCTGAAAATATTTTTAAAATTCCTGACTTATATTTATTTCCTCTTGACTTCCATAATTTTTTACGCTTAGCTAAGATATTATCTATTTCATTAAGTTCTAACCTTTGTCCATTAACTCCGACTATTTGAAGTATTCTCTTCTCTATATCAATTTCAATTAAATCATTTTCCTCTACTAGTGCTATTGGACCACCAACTGCTGCCTCTGGTGATACATGTCCAATTGCCGGACCCTTTGAAGCTCCTGAGAATCTTCCATCTGTAATAAGTGCTATGCTAGCTGATAATTCCTTATCTGAAGAAATAGCTTCTGTTGTATAGAACATTTCTGGCATTCCACTTCCCTTTGGACCTTCATATCTTATAAAGACTGCATCCCCAGGTTTTATTTTCTTAGTAAGTATTGCTTCTATAGCCTCTTCCTCACTATCAAAAGGTCTAGCCTTTAATATTGCTTTATGCATCTCCTTTGGTACAGCAGAATGTTTAACTACCGCTCCTTCTGGTGCAATATTACCTTTTAAAATGGCTATAGCCCCATTTTTCCCAATTGGATTATTAAATGGTCTTATAACATCTTCTCTTTTTAATCCAACCTTATTTAAATATTCATTACATCTATCATAAAAACCATTTTTTCTTAAATCCTCTAGATTTTTTCTTAAACTCTTACCAGTAACAGTCATTACATCCAAATGAAGTAAATCCTTAACCTCTTCCATGATTGCTGGTACTCCACCTGCATAGTAGAAGTATTCAGCTGGCCATTTTCCCGCTGGACGTATATTTAATAAATATGGTGCATATCTGTGGATTCTATCAAAGGTTTCTTCATCTATATCTATTCCAAATTCATGAGCAATAGCTGGAATATGTAAAAGTGAATTACTAGATCCTGAAATTGCAGCATGGATAACTATAGCATTTTCAAAAGACTTTTTACTTACTATGTCTCTAGCTTTCAAGTTCATTTTAGCAAGTTCAATAATTTGTCTTCCAGCTTCAACTGCAACCTCTTCTAAGTCCTTACAAGTTGCTGGCATTAATGCACTTCCTGGTAACATTAATCCTAAAGCCTCAGCCATAACTTGCATAGTAGCTGCTGTTCCCATAAATGAACATGATCCACATGACGGACAAGCGTTATGCTTATAGTAAGTTAATTCTTCTTCAGTAATTTCACCACGTTTTTGCATTGCACTATAAGCACCTATTTGCTCTAAAGTTAGAAGGTTTGGACCTGCTTCCATTACTCCTCCAGTAACAATAATTGATGGTATATTTACTCTTCCTATTGCCATTAAATGTGATGGTACTGCCTTATCACAACTTGATATAAATACTCCCCCATCAAAAGGTGTTGCATTTGCATGTATTTCAATAAGTGATGTAATAGTATCTCTTGAAGCTAATGAATAATTAATACCATCATGTCCTTGAGCCATACCGTCACATATATCTGTTGCAAAATATCTTGCAGCCTTTCCCCCTTTTTCATTTACTCCTTGAACTGCATTATTAGCAAACTTCAAAAGATGAACACTTCCTGGATGGCTATCACCAAAAGTACTTTCAATTATGATTTGAGGTTTAGATAAATCATCAACTGACCATCCCATTCCCCTACGTAATGGATCCATTTCTGGAGCAATTTTTCTTATTTCTTGGCTAATCATTTTATTCACCCCTTATATTATTTAAAATTAAAGTCATAGCTCGGATATGTTACAACACTCCGAGCTATATCTCTTATCTTAAGGTTATTTTTATTTATCTTAATCTTAAGTAATTACCTAAAGTATTTGTAAACTATTTTAATTCTGGCCAGTATTCCTTATTTGCCTCAATTAAGTCATCTAAAACTTCCTTAGCAACTTTTGCACTTGGAACTGTCTTAGATAATGTTAATGCTTGCCATAATTTTTGATAGCTTCCTTCTATCCATGCTTCAACTACTAACTTTTCTACAGCTACTTGTTGTTCCATTAATCCTTTTTCAAATCTTGGAATACTTCCTTGAACTAGTGGTTCTGGTCCATTACTTCCAACTATACATGGAACTTCTACCATAGCTGTTGGATCAAAGTTTTCAATAGCTCCCTTATTTTCAACTATACATAACATTCTTTCATGAGTGTTGTATGCTATTGCTCTAGCTAAATCAACTATAAATGATGCATGAGCATCTATATGGAATTCTCCACCCTTTGCTGTTCCAGCTTTAACTATATTTCTAGCAGCTTCAAATACATTCTTTTCTCTTCCATTCATTACTTCATTAGCTCTAGTATAGTCCTTATCAGAATGCTCTACTACGTAATCTGGATATAGGTAATATTTTAAGTATGTATTTGGTAAGAAGTTTGGATCTAAAGCTATTAAATCTTTTGCCTTCTTATGAGTTTCTTGCCAGCTTGGTTCAGTATGTTGAGTATCTACCTCAATCTGGTTTAAATATCCATTTTCTGAAACATAAGCTCTAAGCTTTGGCATTAAATCATTTCCTTGCTTATCTCTAACACTTGTCCACCATCCAAAGTGATTTAATCCAAAGTAGTTAACTTCTAAATCAGCTGGTGTTAATCCAACTATTTGAGACATACGTCTTAATGTTCCAACTGGCATATCACAAATATTTAATACTTTTGAATTAGGCTTTAATACACGGCATGCTTCTGCTACTATTGCAGCTGGATTTGAGTAGTTTAACATCCAACAATTTGGAGAATACTTTTCCATCATATCTATTAATTCTAACATTCCACCTATTGAACGCATTCCATATGCAATTCCACCTGGTCCACAAGTTTCTTGTCCTACAACTCCATGCTTTAGTGGGATTTTTTCATCCTTTTCTCTCATTTCATATTTACCAACTCTTATATGAGCCATACAGAAATCTACATCTGTAAATGCTTCTTCTGGATCTGTTGTATATGAAAACTCTACTTCTGGGTAGCTTTCTTTTAATAAGATTGCTAATGCAGCACCTATTGTATCTTGACGTTCTTTATCATTATCATATAATTTTAATTTACGTAATGGGAATCTATCTGCATTATCTAAAAGCATCATTACAATTCCTGGCGTAAATGTACTTCCTCCTCCTGCTATTACTACGGAAAATTTTCTGTTATCCATATTTCTTCCACCTTTCACTAACGACATATTTAAAAATTGTCATATTATATATTTGAAATTTATTATTTTTATTACTTACAAGCACATTATAGAACAGTAAAATATCTAGGTAAACCATTTCGGAGTCCAAAAAAACATGTTACTCTAGGTTGTAACCTGTTCCCCAAATTCTCTTTATTATCACAATCTTATTACTTTTATTATTTAAACTTCCTATGATATAATTTAATTACTAATCTTTACCTAGGAGGATTTCAAATTGGAAATTATAATAATTTTATTATCATTATTAATTATTTTTAATATTGCATTTTACATACCTTACCTTTTAAAAAAGCAGGAAGAAAAATTATCTTTACATTTTAAAGAAATTCAAATGAGACTTAATAGACTTGAGAAATCAGTTGAAGGAATAAAAAATAGGAGTGAAAATTAATCACTCCTATTTTTATTGTATTGAAAACCACTGGCTATGCCAGTGGATAAAATGGCTTAAGCTCTGAACAGAAAAAACTCCTATGATATAATTGCAACGACTGACAAT
>JAHAIU010000192.1 GCA_018372555.1 Clostridium sp. | reverse complement strand
TGTGGTAAATGTGTTAAATTATGCCCTTTAAATAATATTGAATTAGTTAAAGGAAAGCCAAAGTGGGGAGAAAAATGTACTCATTGTATGGCCTGTATTTCTAGGTGTCCTAAAGAAGCAATAGAATACAAAAATAAAACAAAGGGAAGAAACAGATACTATCTTGAGAATTAACTATATTAAGTGATTATATTATAAAAGAACCTTATTTTTATGTTATAATTTTATAAAATAAGTATTTAAAATTATAATGAAAATAGGAGAATATTAAGATTGTTACTTATAGATAAGTTAAATAATTATATAAATAATCATAATAGTGAGGATATAAATTATAATATAGCTTCTTTTATAGTAAATAACATAGAAATTATACCGGATTATACCATAACTGAAGTTTCTAAAAAATGTTTTGTATCACAAGCAACAGTTAGTAGGTTTATAAAGAAGCTAGGTTATATTGATTATAATACATTTAAAGAAGAATGTAGTCGTTATATAGAAAATATAAAGACTAGAAAAGATGATAATTATACTGATATAAATTTATTAGGTGAAGATCTAAAATTACTATATAAGAAGATCAATTTAAATAACATAAAAAAAGTAGCTTCACTTATTAGTAGTTATAATAAGATTTATATTTCTGGACTTAATTATTGTTATTTAATGGCTCAATATTTTCAAATGGAATGTTATCCTTTTGGGAAATTTATTAAAGTAATTGAGGATAATGAAGAAATCAGAAATATAGAAGAAGATAGCTTGTTATTAATATTAACTACCTCAGGAACTTTTTTTAATGTTAATAGAGTTATTAAAGAACATTTAAGAGAGTGTAAATCTAAAAAAGTACTTATTTCTATACAAGATTTAGATTTGAAAGCGAAAAAGTTATTTGATAGTAGCCTTATTCTAGATGCTAATATCGGAGTGAAAAATAGCCGTTATGTTATGATGGCTTTGTTAGATAAGATAATAGAAGAATTAAATGAAACAAGATTCTGTTATATAATGGATAATGAAGAATAAATAATGAATAATTACTTAGAAAACTCCTTTTGGAGTTTTTTTATTTAGGTTATTTTAAATTAATAAATCCTATTTTGGAATGTATGTGATAGCTCTTTATTATTTATATTCAAAAATTGAATGAAAAATTTTTTGGAAGAATTTAAGTATATAATCTAAGTATAAATAAATCAATTTTTAAAAGGAGGAAGATTTATGACTTTACCAAAGAATTTTTTATGGGGAGGAGCAACAGCTGCTAACCAATTTGAAGGTGGATATAGAGAAGGTGGAAAAGGTCTAAGTACTGCAGATGTTATGACTGGGGGAACACATACAACTCCAAGAAGAATAACTCCTAAATTAGAAGAAGGAACATATTATCCAAGCCATGAGGCAATAGATTTTTATCATAATTATAAAGAAGATATTAGATTATTTGCCGAAATGGGATTTAATGTTTTTAGGATGTCAATAAACTGGACTAGAATATTTCCAAATGGTGATGAGTTAGAGCCAAATGAAGAAGGCTTAAAATTTTATGATAATGTTTTTGCTGAGCTAAAAAAGTATAATATAGAACCTTTAGTTACAATTTCTCATTATGAAATGCCATTTGGATTAGTTGAAAAGTATAATGGATGGGCTAGTAGAGAAGTAATTGACTGCTATGTTAGATACTGTGATACTATATTTAATAGATATAAAGATATAGTAAAATATTGGCTAACATTCAATGAAATAAATTGTTTAACTAATAAGTTTGGATCTTTTATGGCTGGAGGAATATTATTAGAAGATGGTGGAGAACTTGCACTTAATGCTAATGATGATAATGATAGTAGTAAACAAATCAGATTCCAAGCACTTCATCATCAATTTATAGCAAGTGCAAAGGCTGTTAAGTTAGGACATGAAATCAATAGTGATTTTAAAATAGGATGTATGATTGCGTATATGTGTACTTATCCTTATACATGTAATCCAGAGGATGTATTCTTAGCTCAACAAAGAGATAATTTAAACAATTTCTTATGTTCAGACGTTCAAGTAAGAGGAGCATATCCAGGATTTGCAAAGAGATATTTTAAAGAAAACAATATAGAAATTAAGATGGAAGAAAATGATGAAGAAATTTTAAAAGAAGGTTGTGTTGATTTCTATACATTTAGCTACTATATGTCAAACTGTACAACTGCAGATAAAGAAGTAGAAAAGACAGCTGGAAATATCATGGGTGGAGCAAAAAATCCATATCTTAAATCTAGTGATTGGGGATGGCAAATTGACCCTAAGGGATTAAGATGGACATTAAATAACATATATAATAGATATCAAATTCCAATGATGGTAGTAGAAAATGGACTAGGTGCAGTTGATAAAGTAGAAGAAGATAGTTCAATTAAAGATGATTACAGAATTAGCTATTTAAGAGATCATATAATTGAAATGAAGGAAGCTGTTGAAGACGGAGTAGAATTAATAGGATATACTCCTTGGGGATGTATAGATTTAGTAAGTGCATCAACAGGTGAAATGAAAAAGAGATATGGATTTATTTATGTAGATAAAGATAATGATGGTAATGGAGATTTAAGTAGAAGTAAAAAGGATAGTTTTTATTGGTATAAAAAAGTTATAGAAAGTAATGGGGAAATTTTAGAATAATTAATAATTTAAGGTTAATTTAAGCTTCAAGTTATATTATAAAAGAAATAGGATTTGGAGGTTTAAATATGAGTACAATAAGCATAAATAATAATTATAATGGAGACTCTACATACACAGCTAGGAAAAATAATGCAGCACAGATAAGTAGTTTGATGAAGGAAAGAGAATCTTTGCAAGAAGAACTTAAAATCCTACAGAAAGAAATAACTTCTACTAATAGCGATGAAAGTGAAACAGTGGAAGCGGAAATGGAGTCTTTACAATCACAAATTACTAATATCGATAGTCAAATAGCTAGATTACAAGCAGAAGAAGAGGAAAAGACAGGTAGTAATTCTTCAAATAATGATAGTAAAGTAGAGTATCCATCTCAAAAATTAGATAATCCTGAAGCTTTAAATACAACTCTAAGTGAATTAGATGAGAATACTAAATTATTAGAAAATGAGATTATTTTAGATAAGGCTAGAGGGTTCAATACTGAAGATAAGGATAAGATTCTATCAAATATAAAAAATAATATAGAAAATATTAACTCTAAGCTTCAAGATGGTAGTGGAGATGAAAGTAAAAAAATAAGTGAAGATATTGAATTAGTAGGAAATTTCGTCGACTCTGAAGCTTAGAATTAATAAGTAGTAGGAGTATATATGGATAAAAAGTTGATTTTTATGGATGTTGATGGAACATTATGTGATATGAGTGGACAAGTTCCAAAGTCAGCTAAAGAGGCTATTGAGTTAGCTAGAAATAATGGACATCTAGTGTTTATTTGCACAGGTAGATCAAAGCCAGAAATTACTGAGGATATAGAGTCAATAGGCTTTGATGGAATGATTTGTGCAGGCGGCGGCTATATTGAAATTGATAGTGAAATATTAATGCATAAGAAAATGCCTAAAGAAGATGTTTTGAAATTAATAGAGTACTTTGAAAGTCATAACATTGCTTACTATATAGAATCAAACGATGGATTATTTGGTAGCAAAAACTGTAAAGATACTATTTTAAGACAGGTTACTAAGGGTCTCATAAGAAATAGCAAGGAATATGAAGAAGCTAAAGAAGAAATTAAATGGTTTAATGAAGTTCTAGATAATTATAAGGATAAAGAAGTTGATTATAGTAATGTAAATAAGATTTCATTTATTTCTAATGGACATCCTTATGAAAAAGTTTATGAAAGATTTACTAAAGAACTAGAAATATATCATAATACAGTTCCTCAATTTGGACATAATAGTGGTGAAATTGGAATTAAAGGTATAAATAAATATACAGCTATTGAATTTGTTATAAATCATTTAGCTATAGATAAAGAAAATACACTAGCATATGGTGATGGTGAAAATGATATAGAGATGTTTAGAGCGGTTAATTATGGAGTAGCAATGGAAAATGCAAAACCTGCACTAATTAAAGTTTCAGATGAAGTTACCCATGATGCTAGCAATGATGGTATATACTTTAGTTTTAAAAAGAATAATTTAATATAATATAATCAAAAGGGCTATATCATGGAGTATGTCAATATTTTTGTGTAAACTTTAGAAAATTTAGTTTTATTTTAAAGGTTGGAGAGGTTAATATAACATCCAACCTTTATTTTTCTTTAATTGATAAATTTTACATAATAATCTGCACTTAATAAGAGCTAGACTAAATATTTTTTAGAATAACTGGTCGTCTAAACGACCTTCGAAGAAGATTGATAGTTGAGCTAAAATTTGAGCCCATCCTCGTATCGATTGAGTCCATTTCTTTGTTATATCAACGGTAGCAAGGTATAACATCTTCATTAACGATTCATCATTCGGAAATATAGATTTAGTTTTAGTAACTTTCCTCAGTTGACGATTATAGCTTTCCATTGCGTTAGTTGTATATATTATTTTTCTAATATCTGGTGGATATTTAAAGAATGTAGATAACTCATTCCAGTTATTTCTCCAAGACCTTACTGCTATTAAATATTTTTCGCCCCATTTTTCTTCTAATCTATCTAATTCTGCTAATGCTACCTCCTCAGTAGAAGCTGTATAAACTAGTTTTAAATCTGCATTGAAAGCTTTTAAATCCTTATAAGATAAGTATTTACTTGAATTTCTTATTTGATGAATAATACATCTTTGAATTTCAGTGTTAGGATAAACAGCTCTAATTGCTTCGTTAAACCCTACTAATCCATCAACTGAAGCAATTAGTATATCTTTTACGCCTCTATTTTTTAACTCATTGAGAACAAGCAACCAATATTTTGATGACTCTGATGCCCCTATCCATATACCAAGAACATCTTTTTTCCCTTCAAGATTTACTCCAATCGCAGCGTATGCTGCTTTCGAAACAACAGTATTATCTTTTCTCACTTTAAAGTGAATAGCATCCATAAATACTATAGGATATACTGTTTCCAACGGACGGCTCTGCCATTCTCTGATCATTGGAATTACTTTATCTGTTATATTAGAAACTAATGTTGGTGATATGTCCATTCCGTATATTTCATTTACTTGTGATGCTATATCTCTTGTAGTCATGCCCTTAGCATACATGCCAATTATTGAGCTTTCTAAATGTGAAACATCAGTCTGATGCTTTTTTACTATTTCAGGCTCAAAAGAACCTTCCCTATCTCTTGGAACATCTAAATCGAAATAGCCAAGATTGGATTTCATAGTTTTTCGACTCTTGCCGTTACGGCTATTAGTTGTGGTTTTATTTTGGTAATCATGTTTCTCATACCCAAGATGATTATCTAACTCGGCTTCCAGCATTTGCTGAAGCATTCCTCCAAATAAGTCTTTTAAAACATTTTGAATATCTTCAGCTGTTTTAATACTTGGATCCTTTGCTAATATTTTTATTAATTCTTCCTTTGAAAATGACATAGTCTGAGTTCCCTCCATAATTGATAATTTATTATACCATTTTCTGAAGTTTACACAGACTATTTTACACTCTT
>JAHAIU010000191.1 GCA_018372555.1 Clostridium sp. | reverse complement strand
TTGTTGCTGGTGGCGTATTTACTCATGAAGATATGATGAGATACTTAAATCTTGGAGCAAGTGGTGTTCAAATGGCTACAAGATTTGTTGCAACACATGAATGCGATGCTCATCCAAACTTCAAAAATGCTTTTGTAAATTGTAAAAAAGAAGATATTGAGCTTACAATTAGTCCTGTAGGAATGCCTGGAAGAGCAATTAGAAATAAATTGACTGAAACATTAAAAACTCAAAAAGTTAAAATCACTAAATGTTATGACTGCTTAATTCCTTGCAACCCTGGTACTACTCCATACTGTATAAGTTCTGCCTTAATTAAATCTGTAAAAGGTGACGTTGAAAATGGATTGGTATTCTGCGGTGGAAATGCCTATAGAATTGATAAACTTTTATATGTTAAAGAATTAATTGATGAGATGATGGGACAATCTTTAGCACGGCCAGAAATTATAATTTAATGTTAAAACTCTAAGAGTTTTAACATTAATGAAATAATTAAAAAATGAAAAAATTAAATATTTAAATAATGAAAGAATTATGGAATAAGCTCCTAGAGAGTTTGGATGATAAGATCCTCCTAATTTAGCTTTGCTAAATTATTTCCTTAATTCTTTCATTTTTATTTAATAAAATAAGTTGAGGAAAGTTTTTCATTGCAAACATTCCTCAACTCTTTCATTTTTAACTATTAGTTTTTCACTATTAACTTTTAACTATTTTTTATTTCTTAAATCTAGCTATATGATTTCTTTAATGCTTTTAATAATACTTTTTTATCCTTCTTATAAGGAGTTACAGGTATTATTGATTTATGAGTAACACCTAATAATTTATATACTGCTATTCTTGCAGCTCTAACAGAATATTCTTCAGTAAATACCATATCTTCAGGTATTTCTACAAATTGACTTATTAATGCAAAGTTTGTAGAACCTTCTGGTACAACCTTAGGTCTATCAGTCATTTTTCTAGGTTGGAATTGAGCATCTATATATGGCATCATGCATGGTATAACATTAACTATGTCTTCCATAATTTCTTCTTGTTGATCTTCAAAATGTAAATGATGTAATAATTCTATTAAAATTTCTTCACCTGTACATTCCTTCATTGGCTTCTTAACATAGTCTCCTTCCTTATCTGTGTAAAGTCCATATCCCCAGAAAATAGTAGTATCCATTGGCTGATTCTTAAAGTGAGGTTGAGCAGCAACTACAATACTCATTAACCAACTTGAATCTTTAAATGTCATTAAAGCTCCACTTCCAGGTATATTACCAGAGAATTGTTCAATTAACTTTAATAGCTTATTACCTTTGCAAGTAACTGTGAAGCTTTCCCAATTAGTTTGCTCTGGATGATTAAAGAATGGGACTGGATTACCAAGTCCTAATTTTTTCTTCGCAATTCTTTCCCAAAGTTCTCCTGAAGGAGGATTACTTGGAAGATATTCTGGTGCAGTTTTTAAATCTCCTAAAGTCGCACAATCAGTCATACATCCATTTGTTACTATACATAAATCTTCATCTCTTAGCTCAATTATGCTTTCTTCTCCCTCTGACTTTATATGAATTGCTGTAGCAGTTATTCCATCTCCTGGTTTAAAATCTATATCTGTAACAGTAGCATTAATACTAAAATCTACATTATACTTATTTAAATACTCTTTTAAAGGCAGTATTAATGACTCATATTGATTGTATGGTGTACGAGTAACCCCTTCTAAAGTTTCTATACGAGAAAATTCAAATATCATACGTTCCATATAACGCTTAAATTCAAATAAACTAGACCACTTTTGGAAGGCAAAAGTAGTTTGCCACATATACCAGAAGTTTGTAGTAAAGAAATGTGGTGTATCTTTAAACCAATCTTCAATAGTTAAGTCGTCTAACTTATCTTCTGGCATCATCATTAATTTTCCTAAAGCTAAACGATCTGCATTATTGAATCCCATGCTTTTAACATTTAAAATATTTCCATCTTCATCAATTAGCCTTGCTTGTGCATGAGTTGGATGTAGATGATCGAAATTTAATATTTCTTCTGTAACACTCATGCCAGGCATATCTATTGAAGGAATGCTGCTAAATAACTCCCAGAAGTTTTCATATGTTTCTTCATTTAGCATTCTTCCACCACGGACTATAAATCCATTTTGAGTATTTCCAGCTCCATCATTGCTACCACCTAATATATTAGCACTTTCAATAATATGGATATTTTCGCCCTTCACTTTACAATCTCTAATTAAATAAACTGCACCTGCAAGAGATGCTAAACCACCACCAACAAAGTAGATTTGTCTATCTCCACTTTCTACAAAACCTTCAGAATAAGTTATCATTTTAGATTTTTTATCATTATTATCTTTTATTTTCTTTGCTGCTGCAATTACTGCTGCTGTCCCTGCTATAGCCCCTACAACTAATAATGGATTAACTTTACTACTTTTATTTCTTTTACTCATTAACCTCACCCTTTCGTAAGTATTTTTATTTGATACTCTTATAATAATACAGTTTCCCCCAATAAAAAAGTATTATCCTAAAAAAAATTGACTAACTAGTACAACTTTGTAAATTTAATAAAATGTAAAGGATGAAACATTAAAATACGTAGTTTCATCCTTAATTTTTTAACATTATTTATTTCTTATATTTTGTTATTAAAATATGCTATTTCTTCTTCAATTCATCTAAATACTTTACTGCACTTAGTGATGCAATATTGCCTTCTCCAGCTGCTTTTATATATTGATATGGTTTTCCTACACAATCCCCTGCTGCAAAGCAACCTTTAATATTAGTTTTCATATATCTATCTACTAAAATATGATCATCTTCAATTAATAATCCTGGAACTAATTGAGCAGGTGAAATTGAATCCTTTATTATAAAAATACCATCAACTTCAATTTCATTATTATCTAAAACTAAAGTTCTATTACCAGACTCATTTAATATCTTCTTAGGTTTATCTTTAATAATAGTAATATTATCATTGATGTGATATGGCTCTTTATACATAGGTACATAATATACTTCAGAAGCTATTTCAGATACATAATTTGCGTCTCTTTCAGCTTCTTTATTATATCCTAATATAGCAACTCTTTTCTTTTTATAAAAATTAGCATCGCAAGTCGCGCAATAACTAACTCCTCTTCCTAAATATTCAAGTTCTCCTACTAATGGTTTAGTATATTCAATTCCAGTAGCTAAAATAATGGATGTAGCTTCAAAGGACTTATCATTTGACATTAATACAAAATAACTTCCCATTGCATAAATACTATCTATTCTATATTCAGCTATTTCTATTTCCATTTCTTTAATATGCTCTTGAAATTTTCCCTTTAAATCAATTCCATTTATATTAGGGAACCCAAGATAATTATTTATCCCAGGAGCTTTTTCTATTTTACTAGATAAGTTTTTATTTCCCAAAATAATAAAACTTTTGTTTCTTATTTTTGCATTTAAAGCTGCTGATAAACCTGCAGGTCCACTTCCTACAATTGCAATATCATATCTTTCACTCAAAGTTTCACCTCTAATTATAAATGCTTAGTAATAGCTTCTTTTAAGCTATCCTTAGGCATAAATCCTACTAATGTTTCAACAGGCTCACCATTTTTAAATACTACTAATGTTGGAATACTCATTATATCGTACTTATTTGCTAAATTCTCATTTTCATCCACATCTACTTTAATAAATTTAGCATCTGTAACTTCATTAGATATTTCTTCTACTACTGGAGCTATCATCTTACAAGGACCGCACCACTTTGCCCAAAAATCTACTAAAACTACTCCTTCATTTTTTAAAACTAATTCTTCAAAATTTAATTCACTTCCGTGTTCTACCATATAAACTACCTCCTATTATACCCCTAGTGGGTATCTATATTGATATTTTACTTTATTCTACTTAATATCGTCAATAGCATATATTTTAAGAATTTAAATTTATCTTACTATTATTTGATAAATTTAAATTCTTGAAATGATATATACTATATTATATTTTCCTATTTATTATATTTTTATTTCTTTAAATTTAAAAATTGTGATTCATATAATTCTTTATAAAGTCCATCAACCTTCAATAAATCTTCATGACTTCCCTTTTCCTCAATTCCTTTGTCAGTTAAAACTAGGATTTCATCAGCATTTTTAATAGTTGATAATCTATGTGCAACTACTATAGTAGTTCTTCCCTTACAAAGCTCTTCTAAGGATTTTTGAATCATATATTCTGTTGTATTATCTAATGCTGAAGTAGCTTCATCTAAAATTAATATTGCTGGATTCTTTAAAAATACTCTAGCAATAGAAATTCTTTGCTTTTGTCCACCTGATAGTTTAACTCCTCTTTCACCTATATAAGTATTATAGCCATCATCTAATTTCATAATGAAATCATGTATATTGGCTCTTTTTGCTGCTACTATTACTTCTTCATCTGTAGCATCTTGTTTACCATATAATATATTATCCTTAATTGTTCCAGTAAATAAAAATACATCTTGTTGAACTATTCCAATATTACTTCTTAATGACTTTAAAGTAACATTATATATACTGTTGCCATCTATAGTAATGTCACCTTTTGTAACATCATAGAACCTAGGAATTAAATTACAAAAAGTAGTTTTTCCTCCACCAGAAGGTCCTACTAACGCAAGCATCTTACCTTTTTCAATATTTAAATTAATACCTTCTAGTATGCTCTTTTCCTCATAACTAAAATGTACATCTTTAAACTCAATATTACCCTTAACATCATTAAGCTCTACTTCTCCATCATTTTCAGTTTCTTCATCGATTATTGAAATAAATCTCTTGAAACCAGTCATACCATTTTGGTATTGCTCCATAAAGTTGACAAGCTTTTTAATTGGTTGCGTAAATAATTTTATATATAAAAGATATGCAAAGAAATCTCCTAAATTTATTATATTGAAATACGTGAAAATCCCACCTGCAATTAAGACTACATAATCTAGAAAATCTATTCCAAAACCTACACCTGCAAAATATTCTGCCATAACCTTATAAGCTCTAGATCTTGCACTTTTAAATTTATTATTTCCTTTTTGGAACTTGTCTACTTCATGGTCATGAGAAACAAATGCCTTTGTTATTCTTATTCCTGATAAAGAATTCTCTAAATTAGAATTAACTGCTGATGTTTCTACCCTAGTTTCCATAAAGGCAGTTAACATCTTATTTTTTTGCTTCCATGTAAATAAAACTATAAAAGGTATAAAAGCAAATATAATAAGAGTTAATGGAATATTAATTGTGCATAATACTGTAAAGGAACCAATTAACATTACTAATGAAACAAATAAATCCTCTGGTCCATGGTGAGCAAGCTCTGAAATATCCATAAGGTCATTTATCATTCTACTCATCAAATCACCAGTCTTATTGTTATCAAAGTAAGTATTAGGTAACTTTTGAAGATGTAAGAACATATCTCTTCTCATATCTCCTTGCATATTTACCCCCATAACATGTCCATAATATTGCATAAAATATCCACAAGCTGCTTTTATAAAATAAATAGCTAGCAAAGTAACACCAAAAATAACTAGCATTCTAATATTTTTATTAGGAATGCTATCATTAACTAAATTTCTTGTCATCATTGGATAAACAAGATCACAAGCTGC
>JAHAIU010000190.1 GCA_018372555.1 Clostridium sp. | reverse complement strand
ATCCATTTCATAGAAACTTGGAGCTTCGAAATTACATGTATCTACATTTATTGGTTTTCCAACAGAATAAACAACTGAAAATACATTTCTAAAATCATAGTTACTAGTACTTTGTATGCCTTGTGGTGAAAAGAATAATTTTCCCTTTCCATCTTCTTCATAATAGTTTGAACATTCTAACATATATCCATAATCATATTGTGGCATTTTTAGATTCCCAATATATTTTATAAATGTAAACATTAAAATGGTTCTTTCCAAAGTTAGTTAAAATGCATTAATATATTTATTATAATTATTGTTAATCATAATGGTACTTTATGGATATATTAATTAAAATACTTGAGAAAAATTTAGATTATCTTTCACATGAGATTATAGATGATACTATTTATATAAATATTATTTCTAATCGTAATAAGTGTAAATGTCCTTATTGTGGGAAATTTTCAAATAAAGTTCATTCTAAATATAAAAGAACATTTCAAGATTTACCTATTCAAAATAAAAAAGTAGAAATAATTTTAAATTATCTTTGATTTGGTAAATGAATTTCGTGATATATTAAAATATAAGAAGATTAAAAAGTTAAGTATATGGATTGATAAAGCTTTGAAATTAAAAATAAATGAATTAAATAGGGTTTGTTCAGCAAACCCTATTTATCTATGAAAATTAATGTCCTTTAGGAGTTGTCTGAAGAAAATCCTTTTCATTAACCAAATCAGCCTTTAAAAGTTGTACAAATAAAATTCCCAATGGAATTAAAGTGATCCAAATTGCTTTTCCTAATAAAAGTTTACATGATATAGTTGAAACAATGGCTCCTACTACAAACATTAATAGCATTCCTAAATGAATGAAGAAACGAGTACGATAATTCTTGTCATTATGATTATGTATGGTCTTATATAAATGTACTCCAACTTGTCGAATATGGTTTGTACAAAATGTAGTAGCCATTGGAACTCCTCTTGCTTGACGAAAAGTATTGTATTGCATAGACATTATAATATTAATAGCAATTTGACTTATTTGAAAAGGTACAGTTTCTGGCAAAAGACCTAGAATGAATATAACTATCATTTCTATTCCAATTAATAGAGTATCCCATCGAATAATTTCTCGTTTCTTTATTGGCGAAGGAATAGCCTCAGAAAGAATTGTACCTCCTAAATACGCACTCATTGGTACAAAATAATATAGTGCTTTTGACCACTCTTGATTTCCAATAGCCATTCCCATAAATACAAAATTAGCTGTTTGAGCATTGCAAAAAACACCACCACGAACAGAATATGTAAAAGCTCCCAAGAAACCACCTACAAACATCAAAAGAAAAAACACATATCGTTTTTCACATTCTAAATATTCAAACTTTTTATCCTTCATTTCAAACTTCCTTTCTTATATTTAAAAACAAAACAATTTAATGTATAATTAATAAATACAGTATTAAAAGGAAACCTGACAAAATGATTTCTTATTTCATTCTATCAGGCTATATGATCTAAAACTTTACATCTATACTATAATTCAATATATAAAGATTTGCTACATAAGATATCTATTATCTGTTCCACTATTTTTTAGGTAAATTAAGATAACTGATTAATTCAATATTATTTTCTTCTATCCAATCTTTAATTATTAGGCTACAAAAACAATTAGCGTCTGCACAACGTCCTGTTGTTAAACTGGACAACTGCATCAAATTCCAATCTACATAGCCAGGATGTCCTAACCATTCATAATAACCATCACATTGTAGATCTTCACTTGTAAACAAATCTATAATTTCCTTTGGACTTTGGGGCGGTTTTACAGATAAACGCTTTAAAGGAATTTCATAGTTTGTTATATATTCAATAGATTCAGGATTAGACACATGAGTTAATTGTCTAATAGGCAAATCATACTTAACCGCCAAATTTTGCAGAATTTGTGCTCCACCAGGTATAGCTTCAATTCCATGATGCGAATTAATATGATCAGGAGTTTTCCCTGTCAATTCAATAAATTTATTCATCTGAGCCTGACATTCTAAAAGCATTTCTTCCTCATCAATCTCTCTAGGCTTTGCATTCAAAATCTGTTTATTAAAAGTTCCATCTTCTTTAACCAATGTTTTTATATTTTTACATAATGGATATCCTACTGTTAGATTGATGTGTAATCCTACAGAAAGTTGTGGATTTTCCTTCCAAAGTTTAGCCGCTTCTTTAGCATATGGCATATTTGTCATCATAGATGCAGAAGTCATTACACCTTGATAAAAACAATCCATAATCGCTAAATTGCATGCATGTGTAATACCAAAATCATCGCCATTAACAATAAGTTTCATAAATTAACCTTCTTTCAAATTTAAAAGAATATTTCCTGATTGAATTTTTGTATTTTCTGAACATTCATTAACTTTTCCACCTTCAGTAATAATAATTGGAGTTGTTAAATCATATCCTTTATCCTTTAAAGCCTGCATATTAAATTCAATTAAAATTTGTCCCCTAACAATAGTATCACCCATTTTAACTTTAGAAGTAAATTCTTTTCCTTGATCATTAACAGTATCCAATCCAATATGAATTAAAATTTCAATACCATCATTACTTTTTAAACCAATCGCATGCTTTGTTGGGAAAATAGCAACTACAGTTCCATCAAAAGGAGCTGATACTTGACCATTTTCTGGAATGATTGCACATCCTTCCCCCATACTACCACTTGAAAATGCAAGATCATTGACTTCTGAAAGTGGAATAACCTCTCCTGTCAATGGAGAATAAATTGTGTTTTTTTCTTTTAAATCATAATTTTCTTTATTTTTCCTTCCTATTAATTTTTTTGAATCATCAAAACCTAAAACACTCCCTAGAACTAAAGCAAGAATAAAGGAAACACTGCATCCTATCATTCCTAATACAATATCTTTACCAAAGGCTAAACCTGTTAAAATATTTGTTGCACCAAAGAAATAAATACTAACATGGAATATTCCATTAATAATACCGCCTACAAACCCAGCAATGACTTGCACAATCATTGCAGTTTTATAACGAAGTAACATAGAGAAAATCGTTGGTTCACTAATTCCACCTACAAGTAAAGTCACAGCATTTGCACTTGCAATAGCTTTATCTTCTCTTTTACAACGAATTAAATATGCAACCGCAAGACCCATTAAAGCATAAGAACCTGATTTTGATCCAACTAAAATAATATTATCTGCACCCATATTAGCAATCATAGTCGTAGCTAAAGCAATCAAAGCCTGATGCATACCTGTAGCTACCAAGAAATACCACAAAGCTCCTATTAAACCAATTGCTAATGGACCAACTGAAGAATATAATCCTGTAAAGAATGATGCTAATCCTTGCCCAAGCAAATTAGCTAAAGGACCTACAATACATAAGGCTAAAGGAAGCATAACAAGCATTGTACATGTTGGCACTAAAATAATTTTCAATGACTTAGGAGATATCTTTTCAAATAATTTGTATATATATGACATTACCCAAACAATTAGAATACTAGGTAAAAACTGTGATGAATAATTCACTAAAGTCATTGGGATTCCATAAACACTAAATTTAGTCCCATTTGTAACCATCTCAATCAAAGTTGGATGAATTAAAATTGCTCCCAGAAACAAAGCCATTGGTGTTGATGTATTAAATTTCTTTGAAGCTGCCCAAGCAACAAATATTGGGAAGAAATAGAATCCAGCATTCCCTACAAACTTAAATAATACCATAAAATCCGAATTTGCTGGAAGAATATTAAGCATACTTTCTCCTAATAAAGCAGCAATTAATTTAATAATACCTGTAGCCGTAATAATAGGTAAAATTGGTGTTACGCATCCAGAAACAGCATCTATAAACTTATTAAGACATCCTTTCCAAGAAAATTTTTCTTTTGTGTCATCTGATTGTTCATAAGATTTATTTTGAGCTTGAAGTCCTGTTATTTTTATAAAATCATTATAAACCTCATCAACCTGCTGACCGATTATGACTTGAAATTGTCCTCCAGAAAATTGACATCCCAATACTCCTTTTATTTTCTTGAGTTTTTCCTGATTAACTTTTCCTTGATCCTTCACATTCATACGAAGTCTTGTCATGCAATGCGTAACAAAGGAAATGTTCTCTTTACCACCAACTTGCTCTAAAATATCATTACAAAGTTGTTCATACTTAGCCATAAATTATTCCTCTCTTTCTTTTTACAAATCATTCATTTTAAATTATTTCCAAAACAAAAACCTGACAGAATGAAACTTTTACAAATTCATTCTATCAGGTTATGCCCACTAGCGGTTACAAGCCTTCACGACTATAAAATCGATTAACATGCAGCATTAAATAAAGAAGTTCTTCATCATTCAGCTGCCAATTTAATGTTTTTACAAAATACTCTTTAATTTTCAAAACACATTGATATACTTCAAAAAATTCTTTTTTCATTTGACTAAACATCTTTAGATTACTTGTCTGTATTACAACTTTTTTATCTTTTCTTTTAAATAAATGTTGTAAATGCATGATAAAGCGAGCATAATTAAAGTCTTCTCTATCAATCAATAAATCTAATTCTTTCTCTATAATAGAAGTGAGATCTTCAATAATTCTTGTTATGTCTGATTCTTGATCATTTTTCTTAGCTATTGATTGTGCATTAATAAAATGCATAGCTAAATTAGCTTCTTCTTCGCTGGGAAGCCTTATAAATAATCGTCGATAAACCAAACGAATTGACCATTTTGCTAGTTCCATCTCCTTATCATATAGATGTTGCAGATCATACATAAGTGGATTTTCAATAATCATACCTTCTTGACATCTTTTAATTGCAAAATGTAAATGATCTGCAAGAGTAAATACAAACATATCACTTAAATTCATCTGTAAATATACTTTTGCTTTGTCCACTATTTCTACAGCAACTTGCATAACAGGTTCTGGAATTTCATTAAATAAAGAGATAATGCCAAAATCCAAATCATAGAATGTTCTATCTATTAAAGAAAGATCTTGAAGATCATAAGGCATTTTTGGAAAACCAATTCCCTTTCCAAATGCAATAAGTTCACAATTATTGGAATCTAGACAAACAGCTACATTATTATTGATTTTTTTTATCACTTTCATTTTTTATTGCCCCTCCCAATAAAAAAACTTCTCATAAAGCCCCATAGCAGTTTAATTCAACAAGTTTACGTAATGCCTCCCTAGAAGTTACAATCCAAATTATTTGTTGTTTAATGGTAATTTTTGTGCACATTCATATTCTAGCAGTTTCTGAAAAAGATTTCAATAGTATTTTCTTATTTTTCTTAATGAACTTTGTACTGTGTTACTCTGTATTTCTCCTTACCTAATATTTACATTATACATGATATATTTGTTACTTATTCACATAAAAAAAGATTTCTCCTGCCATAATCAATATTTTCATTGTCTATTTTTAATATCCATTATTAATATATTCCACAAAAAATTTAATCGAGTAGGAGGTAGACAATTATTTTGTCTACCGACCTCTCAGTCAAGTAAGCAAGAGGACTTTCACCTCAAACTTCTCACAGAACCGTACGTGCAATGTCGTCAACTTAAGAAAATATAGAAAATTTAATAAAAAACACTTGACAATAGGTAAAAAAATGCAGCCTCGCTATAGATATTAAATTTATAGCG
>JAHAIU010000189.1 GCA_018372555.1 Clostridium sp. | reverse complement strand
AAGGCTATACACCTTATAGTGCCTTTTCTTTAAAAGATGCTAGAGATTATTTAAATGTTAATTTGCCTGATTTAATTTTATTGGATTTAAACTTACCTGATGGAGATGGATTTCAGTTATGCAAAGAAATAAACTTAAATAACTCTATTCCAATTATAATACTTACTGCTAAAAGCGATATTGTGGACAAGGTCCTAGGTCTTGAGCTCGGTGCAGATGACTATATTACCAAGCCCTTCCATATTAAAGAAGTAATAAGCAGAATTAGAGCTATTTTTAGAAGAATCGAGAAAACTACTAATAGTTCTAATTCAAATTTTACCAATATAAATGAAAACATAAAAATAAATTTTAAAAATAGGACAGTATTAAAAAATAACGATATTATTCAACTTAAACCAAAAGAATATGAACTACTAGAATTCTTTGTTCAAAATAGAAATAAAGTTTTCTCTAGAGAACAACTTATTGATAATGTTTGGGAGTTTTCCTATGATGGTGATTTAAGAACAGTCGATATTCATATTAGAAGGCTTAGAAGTAAATTAGATACTAAGGGCACCCCTTCTATAATTGAAACAGTATTTTCTGTTGGATATATTATGAGGTAGATTATGAAAATTAAATATAAATTCACCTTAATTATTACAAGTATCCTTATTGTTTTAGGACTATCCCTAAATATTTCTGTAAGAAAAATACTTAAAGATAATATGGAAAGTTCAATAACCTCTTCAATGAAAGAAGTTATGAAAAGTACTAGAGAATCTATAAAATATACCCTATCACAAAGAAACTACTTATATAAAGATAAAGCTTTAAAAGAAGAAGCAAATTATTTATTAGATTATATATCACAAAACTTTGATAGTACACTACAAATTTGTGATATTAGTGGTAACATACTAGCTTCCAATCTATCTTTTAAGCCAATAGAAATAAGTCAAAACCTTGCTGAAGTAAAGGAAGGTAAAACTATAGTTAATATTAAATATCAAAATAATGAACTTATCGGTATATTATCTTATCCCATTATAATAAATGAAAGTTATATTGGAATTATAAATTTAAATAAGGACTATACCCCACTATACGAGGAATATTATAAAGCAACAAATATTTTAACCTTAATTGAAGTAATATTAATAGTATTTATTTTTCTATTATCAACTAGGTTAACTAATAAAATAGCAAAGCCTATTACTAACTTAACTGTAGCAGCAAAAAGCCTTGGAGAAGGTAATTATGATGTATTATTAAACACTGAAGGTACTGATGAAATATCAATTTTATCTAGAGAGTTTCTTAATATGAAAAATAAAATTAAAGAGCAAATATTAGATATAGAAAGCGAAAAAGAAAAGGTGGAAAAATTAGCACTAAGCAGAAAAATATTTTTTGATACAGTAACTCATGAACTTAAAACTCCACTTACTTCAATAATTGGATACTCAGAAATGATATTAGAAAATGTAGTAGATGATGAAGAATTCAAAAAAAGAGCGGTAAGTAGAATTTATTCTGAAAGCCAAAGATTAAATACCCTTGTTTTAGAAATAATAAAAATATCTAAAGGACTTTCATCAATAAAAGAAGACTATATAGAATTTAATATAAAGGAGCTACTTGAACAAGTAATTTCCGATATGTCTATAAAAGCTGAAAAATATAATTTAAACATAATCTATAATTTAGAAGATAGCATCTTAAAAATTAAAGCTAATAAAATAAAAGAAGTTTTTATTAATTTAATAGATAATGCTATTAAATACTCTATTAATACTAATGATAATAATATTAAAATCCGTGGATTTATTGAAGATAACTTCTATAAAGTTTCAATTATAAATGAAGCTAATCCAATTCCTGAAGAAATATATAGCCATGTTTTTGAACCTTTTATAAAAATAAATTCAGATGAGGACAACTATAGTTCTGGCCTAGGTCTATATCTTTGTAACGAAATAATAAAAGATCATAATGGAAACATTACTTTATCAAATGGCAATAAAGTAGAAGCAACTGTATCCCTCCCCTTTTAAATTGCAAATATAACTGCAAATATAAATATAATATGCTCCATAAGACAAATGGCTACAAAAAGAAGTTCTAAGGTTCGTAAAAACTACTAAGCCAAGAGTTTTGGTAGAACTCGCATGCGCTCAAACAAACCAACAACTCTAAGGCCTAGCAGCTTTTACTTCACCAAGAGCTTCTAATTTTTCACCATATTCTTATTTCACATATTATATTTATATTTGCTAGTAATTCGAGATTTAAGATGAAAGAATGAAATAATTAAGTATGTTTTGCATTAAAAAACTTAAAATTTAATTTGTGCAAAGCACTTTTTAAAAACTCTGTAGGAGTTTCCTCCCTAATTGTTAATTGAAAAAAGGGTTGCCTCAGCAACCCTTTTTTATTCCACTACTATTTTGTTGTAGTTTTTCTTACCTCTTTTTAATAAAGCAGTTCCATCTTCAAGGTCTGATTCTTCAAGAGTTCTAGTAACTTCAGTTACTTTTTCACCATTTAAAGAAAGTCCTCCTTGCTGAATTAATCTTCTTCCTTCAGCCTTTGATGGTACTATTTTATTTTCAGCCATTATATCTAAAATTGTTGAGCCAAGCTTTTCTTTAGATATAGTAACTGTTGGAACGTTACTCATATCTACTCCACCTGAGAATAAAGCTTCAGCAGCAGTCTTAGCCTTAAGTGCTTCCTCTTCTCCATGAACTAACTTAGTTACTTCAAAAGCAAGTCTCTTCTTAGCTTCATTAATTGCTGCACCTTCAACTGCGCAAATACTTCTTACCTCATCCATAGGCACGAAAGTTAATAATGCTAAACATTTTTCTACATCTGCATCATCAACATTTCTCCAATATTGATAGAAATCAAATGGAGATACTTTATTAGGATCAAGCCATAAAGCTCCTCCTACAGTTTTACCCATCTTTTGTCCTTGGCTGTTAGTTAAAAGTGTACAAGTCATAGCCATTGATTGACCTTGAGCTTTTCTTCTAACTAATTCAACACCTGCAATCATATTTGACCATTGGTCATCTCCACCTAATTGCATCTTACATCCATATTTTTGGTTTAATACATAGAAATCATATCCTTGCATTAACATATAATTAAACTCTAAGAAAGAAAGTCCTTTTTCTAATCTTTGCTTAAAACATTCAGCTGTAAGCATTCTATTTACTGAGAAATGAACTCCTACTTCTCTTAAGAAATCTACATAATTTAAATTTAATAACCAATCAGCGTTATTAACTAATATAGCCTTATCATCAGAAAAGTCTATAAACTTTTCCATTTGCTTTTTAATAGAATCAACATTATGCTGAATTTGCTCTTTAGTTAACATTGATCTCATATCAGTTTTTCCTGATGGATCTCCAACCATAGCTGTTCCACCACCAACAAGAGCTATTGGTCTGTGACCAGCCCTTTGCATATGAGCCATAAACATTAAAGCAATAAAATGTCCAACATGTAAACTATCAGCAGTTGGATCAAATCCTATATAAAAAGTTATCTTTTCCTTTTCTAAAAGTTCTCTAGTTTCATCTTCATGAGTAAATTGCTTTATGTATCCACGATCTAATAATTCATCTAAAACATTAGCCATTCCACGTAACCTCCTATTTATTACTTATTATAGTATATCTTTTTATAGACATAATATCAATGTTGAATTAATAGAAATTCTACCTACTTTTTATTCAATCATAACTCCAATTCTCCAAAATAATTATCATTAATATTGACTTAAATAAGAGTAAAAGCTTAAATTCAAGAAAGCTAAATTTCTAATTTTACGTACCCTTCAATAACTTTATTATTTAATTTACTACTAACATTATTTAAATTTATTCATTCTTAAACTCTACTTTATCTATAAGTAGTATTTATATCATTATAAAGATTCAAACAATCTAAATTCATTTTCATTTATTACTTCAATCTTCTATCTTCCAATGATACTAATTTAAAAAATATTGAAATATATTTGTTTTCTATAGTAAAATAATTGCAACTTTAGTATTAAAGGAAATTGAAAAACTTATAAATTTACATAAGAGAACTTAAATTGTCCTATATAATTTTGATACGTCTATTATTATCTAATTAACTAAGTTTTCTATAAAAAATTTATATAATATTTCTCTATCTTTTAATATATTTTCTAAAACAACAAAAAATATATAAATCTCAAATGAAATTATCAATATTATATTAAGTAGATTTATTATAATAAGGAGGCACAGTACTATGCTTAATAATATTTTTAAGAACAAAAATAAACTGATTAAAATAATACATATAATTCTATTGATTACTACAGGATTATATCTATTAGAATCTATATTTCTTGCTGGACTATTTACTAATCCTATATTAGCTTGTATTAATATTATACTAAGTATTATTTCTCTTATAATAGCAATAATAAAGAAAGAGCGTAAATTAGCTATTATTGATTTATCTATTCTTTTAGGAACTTTAGCAATATTTATATATCTAATTAATTTATAAAAATTAATTTTAATAACTTACAATTTACGAAGAGAAAATTAAATATAGATAAATGCTGATACCGTACTATTCAATAAGGAATATGCGGTATTTTTTTATTTTAAATTGTATGCTTTTTCTAATATAAAATTCTTGCAAATAATTAAAAATTATAGTATCCATAAATCCTCTAACATACTTTTTTAGTAAAATATGTTATGATTATGGATAATGATATTTAGTTTTCATGAAGTATTTAAATAAATATATATGTAAGGAGAGAAATATATGAGTCAAATAACTTAGCAAAAATCCTTCAGCGAAGTCACAACTTTACTTTTGCAATGAATTATAAGGAGGTATTTTATGAAAAATCAACTCAAATACTTTTTATCAGGTATTATAATAATATTATTTAGTTCACCTATAGGCTACTTTATGATTAATACAATCTATTCTAATAAAAATCTATCTAATGAATACACTACTCTATTAAATGGTTTTATATATTCAGTAATGACAATTGGCATTCTGATTTTTTCCATAGGATTAATAAATATATTTATTGAAAAAAAGTATAAATAGCTAATATGAATTTGGAATATTAGGAGGAATAACATGGATATAACTATCGATATCTCGAAAACAATTTTAGAAACTGACAGGCTGATTTTAAGACCATGGAAAGAAGCAGATCTTAATGACTTTTACCAGTATGCATCAATCCCAGGGGTAGGTGAAATGGCAGGTTGGAAGCATCACAACTCAATTGAAGTTTCAGAAAAAATATTACTGTCATTTATTTCAGGGAAAAACGTCTTTGCCATAGTCTATAAAGAAAATAACAAAGTAATTGGTTCATTAGGATTACATAATTCATGGGCTAATGATGAAAGTTCTTATTCACATCTTAGAATTAAGGAAGTTGGATATGTTTTATCTAAAGACTATTGGGGAAATGGATTAATGCCTGAAGCACTTACAGAAGTAATTAAATTTTGTTTTAATACATGCAATCTAGATGCACTGACAATATGCCACTTTTCATCTAATAACCAATCTAGAAGAGTTATAGAAAAGTGTGGATTTAAATTTGTAAAACAAAGTAAGTATTTTTCTAAGCAACTTGATTTAACTTTTGATGATATGAAATATGTATTATTAAATAAAGCAAACTTATAGC
>JAHAIU010000188.1 GCA_018372555.1 Clostridium sp. | reverse complement strand
TTACGATTGTCAGTCGTTGCAATTATATCATAGGAGTTTTTTCTGTTCAGAGCTTAAGCCATTTTATCCACTGGCATAGCCAGTGGTTTTCAATACAATTAAAAAGCCTCTAAAAAGTTTGTGCTTTTTAGAGGCTTTTTATCCTAATATGTATTAAACTTCAAATAACTTACTAATTGGTTCATCATCATAAATTCTCTTAATTGCTTCTGCGAATAAAGGAGCCACTGATAATGCTTTAAACTTAACTAAATCATCTTTTTCTGGTAACTTTATAGTATTTAACATAACTAATTCTTCTATTGCTGAATTATTTATTCTTTCAAAAGCCGGTCCTGATAAAACTCCATGAGTACAGCATGCGTAAACATGTGTAGCTCCTAATTCCTTAAGAGCATTTGCAGCATTTGCAATAGTTCCTGCTGTATCTATCATATCATCTATTAAGATACATCTCTTACCTTTTACTTCCCCAATTATATTCATTATTTCTGAAACATTAGCTTTAGGTCTTCTCTTATCAATAATTGCTATTGGAGCATGTAATCTATCAGCAAATTTTCTAGCTCTTGTAACACTACCTAAATCTGGTGATACTACTACAACATCATCCTTATCATCAAATCCTTTGTCAAGGAAGTATTGGCTTAATATTGGTGATCCTAATAAATGATCTACAGGTATATTAAAGTACCCTTGAATTTGTGCTGCATGTAAGTCCATAGTTAACACTCTATGTGCACCTGCTGCTGTTAAAAGATCTGCTACTAACTTTGCAGTAATTGGATCTCTTGATTTAGCCTTTCTATCTTGTCTTGCATATCCATAATACGGCATAACAACTGTTATTCTTCCTGCTGAAGCTCTTTTAAAGGCATCTATCATTATTAATAGTTCCATAAGGTTATTATTTACAGGTGAGCTTGTTGATTGTACTATAAAAACATCTGCTCCTCTTACTGTTTCTCCTATATCAACTGATATTTCTCCATCACTAAATGTAGAAACCTTAGACTTACCTAGCGGTAATCCTAAAATATCAGCAATTTCCTTTGCTAATTCTGGATGTGAGTTTCCAGTAAATATCTTTATATCTTTTCCATGGGTTATCATTATATGAGGACCTCCTTAATATTTTTGGCACTTTGGTTTATTATAATTATTTTTTATCAGTAAGCTTTCTCTTACTAACCCAACCTTCAATATTTCTTTGTTTAGCCCTTGCTACTGCAAGTTCTCCTTCTTTCACGTCATTTACTATTGTTGAACCTGCTGCAATATAAGTATTGTCTTCTACTTTAACTGGCGAAACTAAATTAGTATTACATCCAATGAAACTATTGTTTCCTATAACTGTTGTATGCTTATCTTTTCCATCATAATTTACTACGACTGTTCCACATCCAAAGTTACAGTTCTCTCCAACCTTAGCATCTCCTATATAAGTTAAGTGAGATACCTTAGTATTATTTCCTATAGTAGACTTTTTAATTTCAACAAAATCACCTATTCTTGCATTATCGCCTATTACAGACTCAGGTCTTATATAAGCAAATGGTCCAACAGTGGTACTTTCCCCGATTTTACTATCTATTATAACTGAAGATTGAATTTCTACATTATTTAAAATAATACTATTTTCTATACGTGAATTTGGATATAAAGTAACCCTTTCACCTATTTTAGTATTACCTTCAATGACATTCCCTGGATAAATAATAGTATCCTTACCTATTTCTACGTCATCACCTATATATGTTGACCTTGGATCTATTATTGTAACTCCATTTTCCATATGTTTTAAGTTAATTCTTTGTCTTAATATTTCTTCTGCCTCAGCAAGTTGTACTCTAGAGTTTACACCTATAGTTTCTTCATAATTTATCTCTATAGCTCCTACTTTCTTGCCTTCTTCTTTTAATATTCCTATAACATCTGTTAAATAATATTCACCTTGATTGTTATCATTAGATAACTTTTCAAGAGAACTTAATAAATTTTCTATATCAAAGCAGTAAATAGCTGCATTCATTTCATTAATTTTAAGTTCTTCTTCATTACAGTCCTTATGCTCAACTATCTTTAATACATCATCACCATTTCTAACAACTCTACCATATCCTGTTGGATCTTCAACTATTGAAGTTAATAACGTAGCTGCGTTATTACCTGCAACATGTAGATCAAATAATCTTTCTACTGTTTCTGACTTAATTAAAGGTGCATCTCCTGCAAATACTCCAACTACACCTTTCTTTCCTTTTAGGAAATCAATAGCACACTTTACAGCATGACCTGTACCTAGTTGTTCTTCTTGTAATGAGTAACTTATATTTCTAGAAGCTGTCTTTTCTTTTACAAGATCTGCTCCCTTACCTATAATAACATTTATATCTTCAATACTAGCTTTTCTCATTGTATCAATAACATGATTAACCATTTCTTTACCAGCAACTTTATGTAAAACCTTAGGTAAATCTGATTTTATTCTTTTTCCTTGGCCTGCTGCTAATATTAATGAACATTTATACATAAAAACACACCTCACTGTCAAATGTTAAGGACAAATTTGTAACTTTTTCAAAAAACGTTCGTGAACATCTCATTCTATTATATTGTATTAAAGTCAGTATTTCAACCTTATTTATCCCTATATAATGCCAGAATCCTTAATTAAACCCTTGTATACAAAAAAAGGCCTGTCTCACAAATTATTTATCTCTTGTGAAACATTCCTAATCTTAATACCTATTTAACCATTTAGTATATTGCAAAATTATTTTTATTATAATTTTGCAATATACTCTTTTTTCTTACATTATCCAACGATTGTTTCTGACTCATCTTCAACCTTAGCCTGTTCATAAGCTTCTAAGATTGATGTTTGAATTTTTTCTCTAGTGTCTGTGTTTATAGGATGTGCTATATCCTTAAACTCTCCATCTGGTGTCTTTCTGCTTGGCATTGCTATAAATAATCCATTTTGCCCTTCGATTACTTTAATGTCATGAACTACAAACTCATTGTCAAATGTAACAGAAACTATAGCTTTCATTTTTCCATCTGAAGCTATCTTTCTAATTCTTACATCAGTTATTGTCATTGCACTACACCTCCGTTGCTCTGATAGATATTAAATTCTATAAATTTTGTAAAAATCCTCTTGAAATTTTAAACTTTTTAAAATTTTTTAATTTTTTAATAAATTTTGCAACTTTATTGTAGTTTTCTTTCCTTATTCTATTCAAAAATCAAATTTGAAGGCTTCACTTCTAAATTTTTCGACTCTCCTAAGTGTTTAAGTTCTACAATTGAAATATAGTCATCTACTCTTTTTTGAGCAACACTTATATTGTCAACTAGTACTCCAATACCTATAAGTTCGCTTTCAAACTCTTTTAATAAATCCTTAATTCCTTCAGCAGTTCCGCCACCTCTTAAGAAATCATCGATAAATATACATTTACTTTTTACCTTCATTGATTTCTTAGATAATGACATCTGTTGAATTCTTCCACTAGTTCCAGATACATAATTAATAGTAACTGTAGATCCTTCTGTAACTTTGTTATCTCTTCTTATAATAACTAGCGGAATACCTAGATTTCTTGCTACTTCATAAGCTAAAGGAATACCCTTAGTTTCTACTGTGACTACATAATCAACTTCCTTATTGCAGAAAACAGAGGATAAAATAACTCCAGCTTTACTTATAATTTGTGGATTATACATTAAATCTGTCATATAAATAAAGTTACCTGGTATTATTCTACTTTCATCCTTTAACATTTCACATAAATCTTCAGCAAATTTTTTTCTACTTTCGTTTTCTATCCCTGGAATATACTTAATTCCCCCAGCTGCTCCTGCGATAGTTTCAACCTTACCCATTTCTAATTTTTCTAAAATTTCTCTAACTATAACTATATCTTCACTTATGGTTGATTTAGCTGCATTTAATAAATCTGAAAACTTATTAAGGCCAATAACCTTATTAGGGTTTTCAGTTAATATTTTTGTAATGGCAACAACCCTACTGTTTCTACTTAGCTTTTCCAAAATTAATCACCTACATCTGTAAAATTTTCCGAATTATTTTTAAATTTAATCATACTAATATTCATATTTTATTCTATATTTTTCTCAATATCAATAGGTTTTAATCATTTACAACGTAAATAAGTCCTATTATTAATCTTTCCCATAAAAGTTTTCCATAAAATTTCCCTAAATTATTGAATATATAGCTTTTTAATGTGTTCATTTTCTTAAATTTGTATATAATTATAAGGTGAAACCTATTTGAAATAAATTAATATGTTGTTTTCAAAAATAAAGGAGTTGATATTTTGTTATTCGATCTTAATAGAGATATAAATAAAAAAGTCCACTTTATAGGAATTGGTGGAATAAGCATGAGTGGTCTTGCAGCACTTTTACTTAATAAAGGTTTTAAGGTATCTGGTTCTGATTCTAAGGAATCAGAGTTAACTGATAAGCTAAAAGCTGAAGGTGCTGAAATTTACATAGGTCACAATAAAGAAAACTTAAAAAATGTTGACTTAGTAGTTTATACAGCTGCTATACCTTCAGATAATCCTGAAATAATTGAAGCTAAGGATCAAAATATTACCTTAGTAGATAGAGCTGAATTTTTAGGATTAATTATGAAAGGTCATAAGTTCAATGTTGCTGTTGCAGGTACTCATGGAAAAACTACTTGTACTTCAATGTTATCTCATGTAACTTTAAAAGCTGATTTAGATCCTACTATATTAGTAGGTGGAGAATTAGATGTTATTAATGGTAACTTCAAAATAGGTGATAGTGAGTACTTCTTAACTGAAGCATGTGAATATAAGGAATCATTCTTAAAATTTTATCCATATATAGGTATTATATTAAATATTGATGCTGATCATTTAGACTATTATAGAGACTTAAATCATATAAAAGAAACTTTCGAGAAATTCTCTAATATCATCCCTGAAGATGGATATTTAATTGGATACTGTGAAGATACTAATGTAAAAGAAGTATTAGATAAAGCTAAATGTAATGTTATCAGATACGGAATTAATGAAGGTGATATTAGAGCTACTAATATCAGATTTGATAATAAGGGTTGTGCTACCTTTACTGTAAATAAGGACAACAAAGACTTATTTGAAGTGACTTTAAGCACAACTGGTAAGCATAATGTATTAAATGCCTTATCAACTATAGCTGTTGGCTTAATATTTAACCTTCCATACGAATCTATCATTGAGGGATTAAAAGAATGTAAGGGTGCTCACAAGAGATTCGAATATAAGGGTGAATTTAATGGAGCTACTATTATAGATGATTATGCTCATCATCCAGTTGAAATAAAAGCTACATTAGATACTGCTAAGTTAATACCTAATAAGAAAATCTATGCAGTATTCCAACCTCATACCTTTACTAGAACAAAAACTTTATTTGATGACTTCACTACTTGCTTTAATGAAGCTGATGAACTGCTACTTATGGATATCTATGCGGCAAGAGAAAAAGATACAGGACTTGTTTCATCTGAGGAATTAGGAGATGCAATTAGAGCTACTGGTCTTAAGTGTGTAAATGTTCATAGTCATGAGGAAGCTGCAGCTTACTTAAAATCTAAAGTAGAAAAAGATGATATTGTTTTAACTGTAGGTGCTGGAGACGTAGTTAAGGTTGCAGACATCATTTTAAA